>JBKJPO010000264.1:0-4488 GCA_046595095.1 Chitinophagaceae bacterium | reverse complement strand
GCAAAACCCATTCCTAGTATATAACCCATTGCTTCGCGAAGGGCTTCATTGCTTTTAAAATGTGGGTTTGTGTTGATGTCTGCATGTACTTCCATGTCTACATCATAATCGGTAAAGAGGTTGCAAAGTTCATAAGCAATTTCGATACTCTTGGCTACCTCTACAAGCATTCGTTCTTTAATGCTGTAGCTGTGCCTGGTTTTTTCATTGTGGATGAACATAAAACCACCGTGGCCTTCACGTAAGAAGACAATCACGGTCGCAAATTCTGTATCACGTCCCTTTACCTGGCTGTCGGTTCCGATACAGACTTTCAAATTAAATCCGGCTTCTGTTTCTCTTTTGATGGCTTGTTCCACAGCATCTTTAATCGGGAGCTGGATGGGATCGCCATTGAATTTTCTCCAAAGCATAATATGTGGGTTTTCTAAAGTTAATTAAAAAACATTACCACAACGTTAAATAAGTTTTAGCTCATTGGGAGAAGAACGAAGATAAGGATTGAGATAGGAATATAGAAACTACAATGGCTAACCTTCCCCGTTAGGTTGCAGACCGGAGATGTATAAAAAGGGCCAGCCCCTCAGCTGACCCTCTAACTTACACATGAATCTACCTTACTGCCTTTAATTCTTTTGTTGTTCTGTTTGGATATGTACTCTGCAATACAAGGGGTCTTCATCATGCTGAAGGTAATTTTGCAAGTTTTAAAAAAGGGCCCACCCCTCAGCAGGCCCTTTGACTTACACATGAATCTACCTTACATTCTTAATCTTTTTTTTTAAAGCTGGCTACTTAATTCCAGTTCCTTATTGTTTAATAATTCGTTGAGTTATCTTTTCATTATTACTTAATATCTGTAATACATAAATACCGGATGAAAAAGCATTCAGGTTTTCCCTGTTTATTCCTGCACTGCGCTTGCCTTTCATGAGCATCCTGCCATTAACGTCAATGATCTGAAATTCGTATGCAGAACTTGCATTTATTGTTACTTCATTTTGAACTAAAGTTGAAACATCGAAATTAGCCGCATTGGCATTTCCTTTAAGCATGATAACGTTTGAAAACGCTACCTGTCCCATTGTTGAAGTAACTTTTAACCTGTACAGGATGTTGGTATTTTCAAATGGGCTATAAGCAAACCTGTTTGCATTCACTGCCACGTTTGTAAGGCTCCTGAATGCTGCGCTATTGATTGAAGTTTCGATTTCTATATTTTTAATCGGCTCATCGGAAGTGACTTTCCAATCGAGCTGGTGTTTTGAATTTAGTACTTTGCCACTCAGCGCGATGTCCCTGATTGGTGTTACACCTAACGGAGAAACCGTACCCGAAATCGTGTATGAACCCAGGCTACCATAATCGCTGGCGTTTGAATTGCCTGAACCTTTTACCATCAGGTAATAAGATCCTCCATTAAGCACAGTGTCGATTACCGCATTAAGCATATTTACGGGATCATAAGTTCTTATTACTTGTTTTGAATTGTCTAACAGGCAAATTTTAATGTCGAGATTAGCTCCTTCATTATTGGGTCCTACAGAAAAAGGCGTAGCATCCAGGTGGAGGGTACTGCTTTGAGAAGCGATAAGCTGAAAGTAATCTTTATCCGTAGAATTTGTGATTACCCCGGATGTACTGAAAGCCTGGCTTGTAATATTAATTGGAGTAAATCCTGTATTTACATCACTGCTGTGATCATCAGCTCTGTAAGTAAAATTATTATATCCGGTGATTATGGAAAGATTGTCTTGTTCCTCTGTGCAACTACTTGGGGTAAGGCCATTATTCCATCCGGAAAGATTGCGATAGTAACTATTACCCATCACAGGTGCCCAGGAAGTTTCTCCAGTTCCAATTCCTTCGTTATAATTCTGAAGAATATTGCAGGAATTGTCATACTTACTCTGGTGAGAAAGCAATAGCGCATGACCGCTCTCGTGAGAGCAGGCTTCAGCTACATATTTCACATTCATACCTAGCATATTTGAGAACACAAACGCTGGTGTATCATCTCCCCATGTAAATGAACCGGTGTAAGCGCTTCCGCCCACTCCTGGTCTGAAATAATTTGTCGGTGTGATAATAATACGTATGCGCATTGCAAGTGGCGCAGAAAGATATTTTGCTTCCTGGGTTGTGATATTTAAGTTGAACGGCCGGAAATCTTCTGATATTCTTTGGAAAATTGTTGTGATATCGGCATCACTAAACCCCGAGGGAGCACAGCTTATAGTATTGCCGTTGTTCCATGCTGTGCTTTGCACCAGCTGTCCATCGAAATCAAGATAGATAGTTGCCTGTGCTGAGGGAAAGCTATTCAGGTTTGGCGCACCCGTACCGCGAGCGGCGAACAAAAGGGAAACAATAAGGACAAAGAGTGTAGAGGGCTTTTTCATGTTTTGGATTTATTACTCTTCTTCGAAAGTATTTTCAATAAAAGTTAGCGGTCTTGCAAAATATCTTTGAGCTTGATTTTGATGAGAGAATAATCTCCTGTGGAATTCTTTTTTAAATCATAACCGTCAGCATAGCCATCATGAAGTATGCGACCAACATACGTGATCGAATTATCTTCATTAATGCGCTTTGAAATGGCAAACAAGGCATTATTAAAATTGCTTGATTTGATAAGTACAGTCTTCAGGTTAGCAAATTTTTGGAGGCTGGATGTGATGGCTCCACTAAAAATGAAGTCATTTGCAAAAGCCACCTGGATATTGCTTCCTGCAGGCAGAGAAAATATCCTCCCGAGTTCTGAAGCATTACAGTTGATGGTGTTGGAAAAAGAATCAAAAAGGCGAGGAGCGGCGGTAGTAGTCTGAGCCTGGATGTTTGCAAAACTGCAAAGCAAGGCAAACAGCATTACTGTTTTGGTTAAGGGTTTCATGGATTTTAAAGTTTTTCTATCGGATATTAGATCAGTAAATAAAGCTACTGGCTAATCTTAAACGGATACTAACCCGAATTATTATGCTCAATCTAATTTTTTTTAGATCGATCATGAAAGCTTAGAATTCCAGGTATTGTTTAGTAAGTGGGAGTCCTATCAATATGCGTAATTTTCCGTTGTAGCATGTTGGTAGATAAGGGTCCAGTCCTCATTTCCGGAGATCATTTTGTTACGGATTCGTCTTGAATTCCCTATATTATTTGTAATTATACTATGAGTAAACCGATGTCACTCCAGGATTAGAAATGTGTGTAATTACTGATGGGTATGATTATAGAAACTGGAATTATGAAATTTATTGACACGCAAACAACTTTGCCCGTGGTTAATATTGCCCTGTGCTCAGTAAAACAAGAGTACATGCCTCCTGGGTTTTGATACCTTTTTTGTGGGCTTTTTCATAGAGTTCTTCATTCTCTGTACCCGGATTGAAAATAATCCGTCTTGGATTTAGTGAAAGAATATAATCATAGTATGGCTTTTGATTGTTAGGGTTGAGGTAGAGTGTAACTGTATCGAGGCTTGCTATCTCCTGTTGCCCTGTAGTAATTTGAACGCCTCCTACTTTGCCGGTTTTTCTACCGATGGCGATCACTTCATGTTTGTGTGCTTCCAGTTTCTTAACTGCCATATTACTGTATCGTTCGGGATTTTCAGATGCCCCGAGTACTAATGTTTTTTTATTTTCCATATGATTTAGTCGTTCAAAAACCTTGCCTTTAATTCAAGTGTAGGAATTGTGCAGGATTCTCTTTTGCCAAACCATTTGTACCTGTTTCTTCCTATCAAATTATAAACAGCATCGCGGATAAATCGGGGGACTATTATGAATACATGGAAAATACTGTAAAACCCACCTAACAATTTTGCAACCTGGAGTGCGCCGCCCGACTTCGTGTAAGCCTTATCATTATGTATAAGTACGAATGAATCGATAAATCCTGTAGGCAAATTATGCTGTTTCAATAATTTCTGCCCACGGCTGGATTGCAGCGAGGCAAAAAGAAATTGTTTCTTTTTGTCACGTTTTATTATAAACTGAACAAAACTGTTGCAAAGATTGCAAACGCCGTCAAATAGCACAATGGGATTAGCTGGAATTGTTTGCATTTTTATTCGTGCTTATTATCTAAAACTTTATTTTCTAAGCGAAAGCGGTAGGTTATCATGGTGAGATAAATTGCAGCGAACCATGGCAATACAAAAACAATGAATGTATAGACCTGCTTTGTAAACCAGGGTTCCTTCCTGAATAAAAAACCGAGGAAAAAAATTGCGATCAGGATCCAGTAAGTACGCAACGCATGCCATATTGATATATCCTTTTTAAAACTATAAGTTAATATGAGGGCGTGGATGAATTGCAGACCTATTAGTATTGCTTGCCAGGCCAGGAAATATATTATTGTTGCATTTTTAGAGACGATCAGGATGATTATCATTATCGCACTCATCGCCATAAGCGCCAATTCAAAAATAAAATGGATCTTCTTCATATACCGGTTTGTAAATCTGTGAAGTTCGTTATTTCT
>JBKJPO010000216.1:0-3787 GCA_046595095.1 Chitinophagaceae bacterium | reverse complement strand
ATGGCAAAAGAATCAGTTAAAGCCAGGCAAAGAAAGCGCGAGAAGATGGTCGCAAAGTATGCTGAAAAGCGTACAGCATTGAAAGCTGCCGGAGACTATAGTGCTCTTGACCTGCTTCCGAGAAATTCTTCACCGGTTCGTTTAAAAAACCGTTGCCAGCTTACTGGCCGCCCACGTGGATACATGAGGCATTTCGCTCTTTCCAGAGTTATGTTTCGCGACATGGCGCTGCAGGGTAAGATCCCAGGCGTGAAGAAAGCGAGTTGGTAAACCGTTTAAAACGTTCAATTGATTTAAATCGTTTAAGAGGTTTAAGGTGTGAGTAAATTTTTTATATAAAAAGAAATTAAATACAATGGTTACTGATCCTATAGCAGATTATTTAACAAGGATTCGCAATGCACAGATGGCGAATCATCGTATCGTTGAGATCCCTGCGAGCAACCTGAAAAAGCGTTTGACAGAGATTCTTTATGAGAAAGGATACATACTGAAGTATAAGTTTGAAGACGATACAAAACAAGGCGTTATCAAAATCGCATTAAAGTATGACCCGGATACAAAAGTGCCTGCCATCCATAGTCTTGAGCGCATCAGCAGACCCGGGCTACGTACTTACTCAAAGCCAGGCGATTTTAAACGTGTAAAGAATGGCTTAGGTGTAGCAATCATTTCCACCTCAAAAGGTGTGATGACAGATAAAGAAGCAAAAGCACAGAATGTAGGTGGTGAAGTGTTGTGCAGTATTTATTAATCAATTTGTTGTTGAGTGATAATTTAAGCCTCAGTCGTGGCTGAACACAATCAACAGTGACAATAAAAAACTAAAATCGACTATGTCTAGAATTGGAAATAAACCCGTTGCTGTTCCAAATGGCGTTACTATCAGTGTGGGAACAGATAATGTAGTAACTGTAAAAGGTTCGAAGGGCGAATTGAAGCAGGCAATTGACAGGGATATTAAAATCGAAATTAAAGACGGAACTGTTGAGTTACTCCGTCCTACTGACCAGATCCGCCATAAACAAATGCATGGTTTGTATCGCTCTTTAATGAGTAACATGGTGCAAGGTGTTTCCGAAGGATATACAAAAACACTCGAATTAGTAGGTGTAGGTTATAAAGCTTCAAGCCAGGGTAATTTACTTGATCTTTCATTGGGATTTTCTCACAACATCGTTGTAGAAATTCCCAAAGAATTAAAAGTAGCAACCGAACAATTGAAAGGGCAAAACCCCATGATCACTCTGGAAAGTATCGACAAACAATTGCTTGGCCAGGTAGCAGCAAAGATCAGGAGCCTCAGAAAGCCTGAACCATACAAAGGAAAAGGTGTGAAATTTAAAGGAGAAGTGTTGAGGAGAAAAGCTGGTAAATCTGCTGGAAAGTAAGCAGCAATCAGTAGGAATTTAATACAATCAGTGGCAAATGATAATCGGCCATTATTGACCATCAACAATTAATAAGATCCTGGCAGAATCAGGAATTTTAAAATAGAAATAAAATGTCAAAAACGAGCGCAAGGCAAAAAATAAGATACCGTATCCGTAAGAAGATTATTGGTACCGGGGCACTACCAAGATTGAGTGTGTTCAGGAGCAATACTGAGATTTATGCTCAATTGATCGATGATGATAATGGGACCACACTTGCAGCGGCTTCCTCAAAAGAAAAAGATATTGTTGCACAGAAAGTAAATAAAGTTGATAAGAGTAAAATGGTAGGTGCTGCAATTGCAAGGAAAGCAAATGAACTTGGGATAAAGAAAGTTGTATTTGATCGTGGTGGGTATTTATATCATGGTCGCGTGAAATCAGTGGCCGAAGGGGCAAGAGAAGGTGGCCTGGAATTTTAATTAAGAAATTATACTAATAGTTTATACATGGCAAATACGAATGTAACAAGAGTAAAAGGCGGTGACCTTGAACTTAAAGAGAAAGTGGTTTCAATCAACCGTGTTGTTAAGACTACAAAAGGCGGGCGTGCATTTAGCTTTTCCGCGTTGGTAGTTGTTGGAAATGAGAACGGTGTTGTTGGACAAGGACTGGGTAAAGCCAAAGAAGTTCAGGAAGCCATCTTGAAAGGTATAGATGATGCCAAGAAAAACCTGATAAAAGTTCCCATCATCCATGGTACTATTCCTCACGAGCAGTTATCAAAAGAAGGTGCAGCAAAAGTATTGATTAAGCCAGCAGCCCATGGTACGGGTGTAATTGCCGGAGGCAGTATGCGTGCGGTTCTTGAGAGTGCAGGCATTACTGACATTCTTGCAAAATCTCTTGGATCTGCTAACCCGCATAACGTGGTGAAAGCAACTGTAAAAGCGCTTTCTGAATTGCGTGAGCCGATCAGTGTTGCAAAGACAAGGGGTATTTCTTTGAAAAAAGTATTTAACGGATAGTGTGAATTAGTAGGCAGTTGCAGTAGGTAGTTTGCAGTTGCTAGATTAGAATGATGAAGCTGTAAATCTGAATAGAAAATTGATTAATAATGACAAAGATTAAAATTACACAGGTTAAGAGTGGCATTGACCGCCCACAGCGTCAGAAGCTTACTTTGCAGGCATTGGGTTTGAATAAAATGAATGCTTCAAAAGAAGTAGAAGCTACTCCACAAATACTTGGAATGGTTAAAAAGGTTAATCATCTTATAAAAGTTGAGGAAGTGAACACTTAAAACGTTTAATACGTTCAATTCGTTTGAATCGTCTAAGTCGTTCTTAAAAATCAAACGTCTTAAACCTCTTAAACTTCTTAAACTTCTTAAACTTCTTAAACCTCTTAAACGAATTAAACGAATTAAAAATGGAACTACATACACTAAGACCCGCTAAAGGCGCAACGCACAAAGAAAAGCGAATTGGTCGCGGTGAAGCTTCAGGTAAAGGTGGAACTTCTACAAAGGGTAATAAAGGTGGACAAAGCCGTGCAGGTTATAAATCCAAAAGGGCGCACGAAGGTGGTCAAATGCCAATACAGCGTCGTATTCCAAAGCGTGGATTTAAGAATATTAATCGTATCGAATATAAAGTTTTCAATCTCAGCCAAATCGATCACCTGGTTGAGAAATATGGTTTGAAAGAATTCAGTCTTGAGAACCTATACATCAATAATCTTATTAGCCAGACGGATAGGGTTAAGATCCTTGCAAATGGTGAGATTAAATCGGCTATTTCATTCAAAGTAAATAAGCTTAGTGAAAAAGCTAAAGCTGCTATTGAAACTGCTGGAGGAAGCGTAGAGGTTATCAGCTGATTTTACCGATATTTGCCATCCGAATTAACAGGTATTACGAGGTTTCCGGGAAAAATTAAATAGTTTTTATTCTGTGAAGAAATTTATCAAAACACTAAAAAATATCTGGAGCATTGATGAGCTTCGCGGAAAGATATTGACGACATTGTTGTTAATTCTGGTTTACCGTATTGGCTCTCACATTGTACTTCCTGGTATCGATCCTAATCAACTGGCAAATCTGGATAACAGCACCAAAAGTGGTATGCTTGGCTTGCTGGATGCATTTGTAGGCGGAGCATTTTCTAAAGCCTCCATCTTTGCATTGGGAATCATGCCATATATATCTGCATCTATCTTCATGCAATTAATGACGATACTGGTTCCACAGATATCAAAAATTCAGAAAGAAGGTGAGAGTGGAAGGAAGAAAATAAACCAATGGACGAGGTATCTAACGGTGTTGGTTACCATCTTCCAGGCTACTGCGTATATCGGATTCCTTAAATCATCTAATGCGGGTGCTATGTTGCCAGCGTATGGAGCTTATTTCT
>JBKJPO010000120.1:0-5356 GCA_046595095.1 Chitinophagaceae bacterium | reverse complement strand
CACACATTGGGGCTATCGTAGTCTCACATGGTGGCTCTGGCAGTAATATTGCCGTTAACCTGGAAGTGTTTGTTAACGGGGCCACTCATTATATTCAGTTCAACCATTTAAAAAACTTAAATGCCAACCTGGTTGATGGCGAAACCGTGGCAGCTGGTGATTCATTAGGATATATTGCCAATGGAATATGGACTACATTAACTGCACATACGCATACGCATTTCTGGACTGATCTGGCCCAGCTTTTTGCAACTGCCACCAATCCTTTCCTGATATGGTCCGATAATTCCTACCGTGACCCGCAAGGTAACTCGCCTGAGCTGCTTGATGTTAACGGTGATGGACAAACGTTTAGATTTAAAAAGGTTCCAAACACTGGTGACTTTTTCCCTGATAACGGGAAATTACATAATGGTTCAGATATAATTGTAGAAGCAATAGATAAACAAACAACTGATGCGCCATGGCAAGTTCCTAAAGTTGTAGGTTATTATATCCAAAAGATGGAAAATGGAGCATGGACGGATGCGGTTAAATCATCCGCTTCACCATTTATTCTTTATGATAATATAAATTATTATGGCTCAAATTCTGTCACTTCCAATACGCCTGTTGTAAGTACTATAATAGATTATAAAAATTCATTCAAAGCTGTTACACCGGCTGGATATGATTTTAAGCAATGGTTTACATTTATTGTAACCAATGCAAAAGGCACTGATGGTGCCGTGGCTAATCTTGATAGCAATCAACATTGGGCAACAGATGCTCGAATTAATGTGGTTTCAGATAACGGCTATGTGGCAAACTATGATAAGGCGAGAATTATAGATGAAGCGAAATTCAAGGACGGTAAATATAAAATTCTCATACGCCTTCGTGATTTTGTAAATTCTCCTGCAGATAAAGAAAAGGAAATTACTGTAGATAATTTCAGGCCCTATGTAAAGAAGGTGGAGATAAAATCAGGAAGATTAGATTATACCGCTCAATGGACATGGGATCCCTCCACTGCTTTGCTTAGCTATACTGAAACCAATAATATGGAAAAAGCCTGCGGTAAAGTGAACATTAAAATTACTTACAGCGAGCCTATGAAAGAAGCCAGGCTTGAGCTGCCTTCATTATTTTTTGCAAAGATCTCCAGCAATCCAGTAGCCGGATCTGATGGTAAGGTATTTGAATTTGAAATACCTGCAAGCAAAACAAAGGACGCTGAAGAAGGTCCACACAAGTTATTAATCAATGGTAAGGATATGGCAGATACTGAATTACAGGGATTCTTGTCAAAGAATAACGTACCTGGTCTTGCCATGGAGAAAAAAATTATTGATGGCAGCTTTACTCCCGGAAACCCACCTGCAAAAGACAGGATACACGAGTTCAAAATATTCAGTTTAAAGGATAAAATTACTGTGAATACTACAGATGTTACATCCTGTGACAGGGCTAATGGTAAAGCAACGATAACAGTTACAGGTGTTACCGGTAGCTTCAAATATGCTGTTGATGGCAGTGCTTTTCAAACTTCAAACATGTTTGAAAATTTAGCTAAAGGGATGCATGTGGCAAAGGTTAAAGATTCTGGGCAGGATTGTGAAGTTTCAAAGGATTTTGAAATAAAAGAAAACAATCCATTAAAACTTAGTATCTCCGGTTTTGGTACTACAGAATTTTGCAATAATTCAAATCCTCCAACGATAACGTTAACAGCAATCGCTTCAGGTGGCTCGGGCAAATATGTGTATCCCTGGCCCGGAGGTACTATCTCCGTGAGTTCTTCGGGGCGTCATTCAGTAACTGTAACCGATACTGCTACTGGTTGTAAAGAAAGTCTGGGTGGCGATGTAATTTTCGTCCCCATTGTATGTTCCAGTGATCCAAATGATATCATAGGCCCTGTAGGATATGGACCGGGTAAAATGATTTCGAAGTTCAAACAACATACATACATGATCCGTTTCGAAAACGATCCTGATTTTGCAACAGCACCTGCCCAGGTTGTAAAGGTCACTCATCCGTTAGATACTAATGTTAATCTCCTCTCACTCAGATTAGGTGATTTTGGTTTCGGCGGATTCAACTTCCAGGTTCCACCAAACAGAACATTTTATTCTACACGAATTGATGTATTTGATTCTCTTGGTGTAGTGGTAGATGTAACCGCGGGAATTGATGTGGCTAGAAAAGAGGCTTTCTGGTTCTTTGAATCAAAGGATCCTGCTACGGGCTTGCCACCAACTAATGGAAACTTAGGATTTTTGCCAATCAATGATTCAACATCAAGGGGTGAAGGATTCGTTACTTACAACATTAGACCGGCTAATCATACACAAACCGGGGATTCTGTATTTGCCGTGGCAAGCATAGTATTTGACTTGAATGCTGCAATTGCCACACCGGAAATTTTTAATACAATTGATGCAGTTGCGCCAACAAGCCAGGTTAAACCCTTACCCCTAAACAGCAGTTCCACTATGTTGCAGGTAACCTGGGGTGGGCAGGATGATCCTAACGGTTCGGGCATACGCGATTATGATTTGTATGTATCCAGGAACGGTGGTGTGTTTGAGCAGTACCAAACTGGAATTACAGATACTACCACCAATTTTACGGGTATTAGTGGTGCAACATATGGTTTCTATACCATAGCCACAGATAATACAGGCAATAGGGAAGCTGCGAAAACAACTGCTGAACAAACAGTTTCGCTTGATGGCCTTTACGAGATACGGGCAGTAACAAAATGCTCCGGAGTTATAGGCGTAGAGATGAGAATCTTTACTGGAAATCCTCCAGGCATTGCTAACCTTGTAACAGCCCTTACTTTCGGAATGAAGTGGCCAAGTGCTTACAATGTTGATCTCACCGCACCGCTTACCACCAATTTCAATATTATCAAATTAGGATCAAGATCGGTCAGAGATACTTTCCATTATCAATCTTTCACTGCACAACCAACAGGATTCAATTTCCCATCTGCATGGACCGTTGGAACCTGGGTGGAGATCATGACCATTGCAAATACAAGAACAGGAACCGGCACTGGTAAATTCGAAGTGTGCGAGCAGAATTTCCATACTACCACAAATCCAAATTTAGGAATCAATAGTAATAATTATCTGCCGGTTGTAAATGGAGTGGCCATCAATGTTAACCTTGCACAAACACCGGTTGAAACTACTAACGTAACGGGATGCTCGATGGTGGTACATAACGGCATAACGTATACGAATTCCACTATTCTGAGAGACACGGTAAGGAATGCACTTTCCTGCGACAGCCTATATCGTATCACCAATATTGTTGTGAACCTGAAACCGGCTCTTGGTGCTGATAAGTCCACAGCAATTAATTGTAATGCAGGATTTGCAGATATCACAACAGTCTACAATACCACGGCTTACGCCAGTGCCGTGTATAGTACTTCTACACCGGCACAAGCCGCACCGGGCGTGTATAACCTGGTAGTTACAAGTAATGAAGGATGCAGGGATACCGCTGTTATAACGGTACTTGATTCAAGTAGAGTTACTGTTGCAACTATTCCAAATAATCTCAGGATAGCCAATCGCGAATGTACAGACTCACTCGGTTGGACACACTATTATTACAACAATGGTACACCATCAGATTTTATAGATGATATAAGATTATTATCCCTGAAGAAAAATGGTAATACTATTGGATCAGTTGGTGATGGAACATTTATGTTGAAAGTAGCAGCAACAATAGGCGCCGCGACTTCACGTGCTGTGGAAGTAACAAGTCCGCTAATTTTACCCGGTACAAAATTCTTCAGTATGAATCGATATTGGGATCTTATTCCAACCCAACAACCTTTATCACCTGTGGGAGTGAGATTCTATTATAACACCCAAGACCTTACTGATGTCAACGGCGATTATCCTGCAGGAACTTTAAACCATGCAGGTCTGGCGATGTATAAATTAGCTGGTGGTAATCCTGATCCTACAACAAATTGGGCAGGTGGAACGGCAGTAAACTTTTATGAAAATAATACTTCCCCATCCTTAACAAACTGGCAATATACATCCCTGGGCACAGAGCGCCACCAGGCTGAATTTATGACAAGTAACTTTAGCGGTGGAGGTGCAGGAGGCCGTGTATTAGGCGCAGTACCCGTTATACTCACCAGGTTTGATGTTACCGCAGAAAAGGATAAGGTAAAGATCACATGGCAGACATCTACAGAAATAAATTCCAAACATTTCCTGGTACAGCGCAGTCTTGATGGAATTATTTTCGAAACAATTGCTACTGTGCTGGCGGCAGGAAATAGCACTATCACAAGAAACTATCTGCAAAATGATATTGCCGTAATGCAGCTCAAGGGCAGAAGAATTTATTATCGTCTATACCAGGTTGATATCAATGACCAGGGTTTTTTCACCGAAGTGAAATCTGTTAAGATACCTGGAAAAGTTAATGAACTCGTACTTCTTTATAACCCAGTTCACCAGGAAGCTATATTGAAATTTGATTCTGATCAAAAAGACAATGTGATGATAAATATAATAGATCAGCTTGGACGTGTGGTATCGGTCAAAGAAACTGCTGTAGAACGAGGGATAAATCACATCAGGTTAAAAACTGCAATGCTGGCAAAAGGGCTTTATGAAGTGGAACTTTTGAGTGGTGGAGAAAGATATAGAGTGAGGATGATGAAGGAATAATTATTCAAGCCTGGGCTTTAATTATTTTTCTCAACACAAATGCCCCCTGGCATTAATTACAGTCTTATGTACAATTTGTTCCAGGAGCTCCGCATTTTTTTCTATTGATCTAAGAATCCGTAATGGATAATGACAGTCGTGTAATTGAATGACCAGGTCTGTTGAATTTTCCTTTTGTTTGGCCGGAATATTTTGATCAGTACAGAAATAACTTACTTCTATATGACTGTTATCAGGTAAAATAACAATGGTATGCCTTGGTTTTATTTTCATTTTATTTTGCAAAAGATAATTCTGGGGACAAGTCTTTGACAATTGCTTTTTAAAGATTTCCCTTGTATATCTAACTAATAATTTACCCGAAGTTAACACGATTGGTTATTAATAAAAATCAATTTACATTTGCGGTTGCGAAAATTGATTTCTTATGCGGCGATGGCGAAATTGGTAGACGCACTACTTTGAGGTGGTAGCGCCCGAAAGGGTGTGGGAGTTCGAATCTCCTTTGCCGCACGACTAGAACTTTTAAAAGGTTCAAGGGGTTCAAAAGTTCAAGAGGTTCAAGAAGTTATCTAAGCTCTTGAAAAGCTAAGTGGTGACTGAACGTCATAAACCTCTTAAACCTCTTAAACTTCTTGAACTTCTTGAACCCCTTAAAC
>JBKJPO010000563.1:0-3733 GCA_046595095.1 Chitinophagaceae bacterium | reverse complement strand
AAAATATTGTGCAAAGATAATCGAAATAATGAATTATTATGTATTTTTTACACGTAGTATAATTTATTTCAATCGATGTATGTGGAGCTATTTTAGCTTTCGGTGATAATGCTGAATCTCTGATTAAAAGTGGGCGAATTCTTTTTTATTTCTGAAATAAAATCTTCCCCCAATCTTGCATAGAAAGGCATAAAGTTGGAGATACGTTCCTGCAATGAATTCAAAGGAAATAACTCCGCTTTTAATTTTGCAAGCTGGCGCATTTCAGTTTCAAATTTCTTTTTCTCGGCTTTCCTCATTTTTTTTTCTATGGCATGAAGGTATCCGGAAGTTTTATGCAGTATTGCAAAACAATGTTTTTCTAAAGTAGGATCTACCGCTGCTGCCTGTCGTTGGACTTCTTTAAAAAGTTCCTCCAGTTTTTGCTGCGCTGAATTCAATCCCAATTCCAGGCTGCTATGACCCTCAACGATTTTGTTTTCAAGTATCGATCCAGGCTCAAAGAGTTCTTCTTCTTTAATATCGAGCTTAATCATCAGCTTCTTTTGTTCCTTATTCACCATTAGGAATGAATTCCTCAACATCAGTACCGGGAAAGGAACTTTGTAATGAGTAAATAAGTCTTTTAACTGAAACCAGTAAGCCAGTTCCCCCCCGCCCCCAACAAATGCAATACCAGGCAAGA
The DNA here is from genome assembly GCA_046595095.1 of Chitinophagaceae bacterium. Taxonomy (GTDB): domain Bacteria; phylum Bacteroidota; class Bacteroidia; order Chitinophagales; family Chitinophagaceae; genus Ginsengibacter. The sequence continues at coordinate 3,048 of JBKJPO010000563.1, read as the reverse complement.
TCATCTCCTGAAACAATCCCCTGAGTATAACGTTGGGGCTAAAACGCCCAGGCGAACGTTTAAGTTCATCAAGCAATTCATCTTTAGTGAAAAAAAGTGAGCCATCATTCAGCCTGAATTTCCCATCATCTTCAATGATCCTCTCCCGCTTATCACCCTGCAAATAAAAAAGATTTATCTGGCGTGGATTTGCCTGAACGTCATACATCTCACCTAATTCCTCGTTGGTTTTCTTGACTAAGCTCTCTGATGTATTGTTCAACATATCATCTTCGAAGATGGAAATCATTAGAGATTTGAAAGCATCACTGTCGGGGGATAATACTATTAATCCATATTGCCCGAATAGGTAATGCACAATATTAAGTGTGGCATCGGCTATCGATCTTCCCTTCGTATATGCATTACCGATAATTTCAATAAGTTCCTTTCCATGGGGCTCACCGCTCAGTCTTCCTTTTACAAGTTTTACCAGATCAAGAAATGAATCATCGACAATCATTCTTCCCACCGCCCCTGTTTGCTTCGTATCCCAGGTATATTTTTGTCCATCAAGATAAATATGACCGAGCTCTGCGAGATCTGCATCTTCGTTGCCCATATAAAATACGGGAACAAAATAATTTCCCGGGCTTGATTTATTCAAATGATCTGCAAGTTGAATCACATGCAGAATCTTGTAGATAAAATAGAGATGCCCGGTAAAAATATTAGGTTGGTGTGCGGTGCAAATGGTAAAAGTATTTTCATCCAAAAGAGCATGTAACTGTTTCCGGATTTTATCCCCCTGGTCAATTGTTGAATACTGAGCAGTTAATTGTTCGACAAGCAGCTCCCTGTTCACCGGAGATCTTTTCCTTGCTTCTATTGCTGCTGCTATACCGGCAGCTGAAACTTTATGTGAATAAAATCGTGATAGTTTTGGCGAATTGTCGAGATAGTCTGTTACGATCTTTGAGAAGTAACCCGTTGCAGAATAATCAATTTCTCTCGCCGTCATAATTTGGATTAATGGATTATGGGATTGAAGGGATTAGGTGTGTTTCGCTTCTGCGATAGTTCTAAAATTAAACTACACTTCCTTCAAGATCATAATCATAAGCTTTCTCAATATAAACATTTACAAATTCACCGATTGGTAATTTATGATTACTATTTATGATTACTTCATTATCTACTTCAACACTGTCAAACTCAGTGCGGCCTATGTAGCGCCCGCTTTCCTTTTTATCAACCAACACTTTAAACGTCATCCCAATCTTTTCCTGGTTCTTCTCTAATGAAATTTCCTGCTGAACTTCCATTATCTCCTCTGCACGTAATTCTTTCTCAGCTTCACTTATATTGTCCCCAAGGCAAAATGCACTTGTACTCTCTTCATGCGAATATGTAAAAATTCCAACACGGTCAAATCGCATTTTTTGCAGAAACAATTTGAGCTCCTCAACATCATCCTTTGTTTCACCGGGAAAGCCCGCAATCAATGTAGTTCGTATACAGATACCCGGTATCTTATCCTTTATTGATAGAATCAGATCCTCCATCTCTTCACGGGTTATATGCCTTCGCATTGCTTTGAGCATATTATTACTAGCGTGCTGCAATGGCATGTCAAGATAGTTACAGATATTTTCTCTTTCACTAATGGCATCGATAATTTCCAAAGGAAATTTAGAAGGATAAGCATAATGCAGGCGAATCCATTCCAGGCCGGGAATATCTGCCAATGCATGGAGTAACTTTGGCAACTCCCTTTTCTTATAAATATCGAGCCCGTAGTATGTAAGTTCCTGTGCGATCAGCATAACTTCTTTTACGCCGCGCTGCACTAGTTTCTTCGCTTCATCTGTAATTGATTCGATTGTGCGGCTTACATGGGCGCCACGCATCAGGGGAATTGCACAAAAAGAACAGGTTCGGTTACATCCTTCACTTATTTTTACAAAGGCATAATGAGCAGGAGTACTTAATAATCGCTCTCCAATGAGGTCGGCACGATAATCTGCATTAAAGCGCTTCAGGATCATGGGCAATTCCATGGTTCCAAAATAAGCATCAACTTCGGGAATCTCCGTTTCAAGACTGAGTTTATATCTTTCGCTTAAGCAACCAGTTACAAAAACCTTATCCAGTTTGCCGCGCCGTTTTAGCTCAACCTGCTGCAGTATGGTCTGGATGCTCTCTTCTTTTGCTTTTTCAATGAAGCCACAGGTATTTACAATTACAATATTATGATCACGCTTTTTATTTTCATGAACAGTATCTATCTCACTGGCAATAAGTTGTCCACTGAGAATTTCACTATCTACCATATTTTTACTGCACCCCAGCGTGATGATATTTACCTTGTCTTGCCTTATACTCTTTGTTTTCATATTCCGGGCGGCAAAGTTAATCTAAGTACCCCGAACAATTAAATATTCATTAAGATTTGCTCCTTTTTGACAATCCCTCAATTATTAATAACCATTCATAATTTAATTTGCACAGTTCATATAGATATTTTAGAAAATTTGATCTGTGCTGTTTATTTTTGTCATCGATTTGTCACCCAGCTGGGATGATTTACCCAAACAACTCATTATGAAATATTTACTAACTGCCTTATTTCTTACAATATTTACAATAAGTGCAGCATTTGCGCAAAAACTTGGAACTGTAACCGGTAAGATAACCGATGATGCAGGAAAACCTGTTCAAAATGCCACTGTCACTTTGCTGAGGGCTAAAGACAGTAGCCTTGCAAAAACGGCGATCACTTCCTCAAACGGCGAATTCGATATTGATGGAGTGAGATCGGGTAAATATTTTATCTCAACCACTTCAGTGGGCTTTTCAAAAACCAATGGAGCTGGTTTTGATGTCACTGAAGGGGAGAATCAAAAATCCCCAACCATAGTTATGAAAGCAAAAACCGGCTCATTGGCAGAAGTAGCAGTAGTCGGGAAAAAACCGATGATCGAAGTTCGTGCAGATAAAACCATCTTCAATGTTGAAAGCAGCATTAATGCGACAGGCAGTAATGCCTTTGAATTATTACAAAAATCC
>JBKJPO010000526.1:0-2523 GCA_046595095.1 Chitinophagaceae bacterium | reverse complement strand
ATGCGACCAGTCTGACCTGTTTCAAACCGCTGCAAAATAAAATGGAAATAGCAGTTAATAGAGGAATTAATATGAGTAAAGACAGGTTCATTTACAATAATTATTATTTTCTTTTATATTCTCTTTCTAAAGTATTTTATGCTCAGCTCCAGGTTCAAATTAATGGATTCAGTTTATTTCCCATAAATAAATGAACAATACTGCAAGCCCGGCAATACCGCCAAAAAAATACAATGCATAATTCTGCACCTTACCTGATTGCATACCCTTAATCAATGCCGAAATTTTTCCAGTGGCAGAAGCAATTAAATTCATGAGGCCATCTACAATATTTTTATCAATCCATGCTGCAGGTCTTCCTATTAGATTGAAAATAATTTTTTTGGTAATGAAAAGATATACTTCGTCAATATAAAATTTCCTGTATGCTGATCGGTATAGAGACCCAAGAGACGAAGAAATTCTATCCGGAAGATCATTTTGTTTACGATACAATCTTGCAGCAAATAAAATAGCGGCAACGGAAAGTAGAACCGGTGCCGCGGAGAAAGCAATATCAATATGGGTTTCTAAAGGAAAACCATCAGAGGTAACAAATGAGGAGAAAGGAACAAAGCCTGCAAGCAGTGTGCACAAGGTTAAAATAACCAGTGATAACTTCATGGAGAAATTGCCTTCTCCATGATGAATTTCAAGATGAGGTGCTTTATTATGAAAAACAGAGAAATACAAACGGAACATATAGAATGCGGTAAGCATGGAAGTAAATAGTCCAACTCCGAAAATCAATTTGTTTGATTGATAAGCTGCCAACAAAATTTCTTCTTTACTAAAGAAACCAGAAAAAGGAGGTATGCCCGCAATAGCCAGGCAAGCAATTAAAAATGCTATGTGCGTCAGCGGCATTAGTTTTCTCAAACCCCCCATATCTTTCATCTCGTTACTATGCACCAGGTGAATAACCGCACCGGCGCATAAGAACAATAAGGATTTAAAAAACGCATGAGTAAATAAATGAAACATGGAGGACATATAACCAAGACCATTCTCGCCTCCATGCCCTGAAACGCCCAATGCAAACATCATATAACCAATCTGCGACATGGTGGAATAGGCAAGCACGCGTTTGATATCTGTTTGTGTGCAAGCTATAATTGCAGCGAGTATGGCCGACAGGGCGCCTGTATAAGCAACAATATTTAATGCAACAACATCAAATGAGTAAAGCGGAAATAATCTTGCTACAAGATATACACCAGCTACTACCATTGTTGCAGCATGAATTAATGCAGAGACAGGTGTAGGACCTTCCATTGCATCAGGCAACCAGATATGTAAAGGAAACATTGCAGACTTTCCTGCTCCTCCGATAAATACCAACGTTAATCCGCATGTGAGCATAGACATACCAAGAAAAGAACTGCTTAGAATGCTGATCAATTGTGGTGATTGGGCTGTTGTAAGTCTGGTAATGAGTGTTTGAAAATCTAAAGTTTCAGCATGAAAAGCAAGGATAAGAATACCAATTAATAAACCAAGATCAGCGAAACGGGTTACGATGAAAGCTTTTTTAGCGGCAGCTACTGCAGCTGGTTTATCATAATAAAAGCCAATTAAGAGATAGGAAGAAATACCAACGAGCTCCCAAAAAATATAGATCTGTAAAATATTTGTAGAAAGTACCAGCCCAAGCATTGAGAAAGTAAACAAAGAAAGAAAAGCATAGTAAGTGGAAAATCTTTCTTCTCCTTTCATGTATCCCAAACTGAAAATATGCACCATCAACGATACAACACTCACTACTACCAGCATCATCACAGAGATAGGATCCAGTACGATACCCATATCAATTGCCAGGTTGGGTGTAAACCCGAGCCAGGTAAGTTGCAAAGGAATGTTGGATTGATATACACCATTAACTTTCCCGTCAACAAAAAAATATTGATAAGCAGTAACTAAAGAAAGTATAGTACTTGCAAGCAATACAATTGTACCGATTATGCCCGAGGCATTCCTGAAATATTTTCTACCAAACAAACCCAGCACCACAAAACATGCCAGCGGCAGCAAAGGTATCCAGGCTATGTATGATGCATAATTCATGTCTGTATCAATTCGGTGGTATTGTTGTTAATCTCTATTAATTCTTTCACACTTTTTCCGGGTTGTATAATTCCTCCATTTCCCGGCAACAGGATAACTGATGTTAAAATTTCATTTCCCCTGCATCTTCCACATCAATTGAGTTGTGACTTCTATACAAATTAATAATAATAGCAATGGCAACAGCTCCTTCTGCTGCAGCGATTGTGATAATAAAAATTGCAAAGAATAATCCATCCAATTGCCCGGGATGCAGGTATTTATTGAAAGCAACAAAATTGATGTTCACACTATTCAGTATAAGCTCTATTGACATCAGCATAGTAATCATATTTCTCCTGGTGAACAACCCATAAGCACCTATAAAAAATAAAGCAGTGCTAACAAATAATATATGCGTTAAAGGGACATCATTCATTT
>JBKJPO010000453.1:0-4042 GCA_046595095.1 Chitinophagaceae bacterium | reverse complement strand
GAAATGATTCCATCTATTACTTTTACTTCTGATGGAAAATTTAGTGATAAAGGAGCGATAAGAGTATTATGTCATGAATATACTAATTGCGTAAACCCAGGCTTTATTCCAGGCTCGGGTAGCTATGAAGTAAAAAATTATACAATTCATTTTAATTATACCGATGGAAGAAAAGTGAAAATTGCTTTCATGGGAACTGATTATGATAAATCTAATATCTCCCCGCCCACTTTACGAATGAGTTTTAATGAAGATCCCTTGACCAGGCAGTAGATATAATCATACGTATTAATTAATAAAAATTCCCTGCTTCATAAAGTGGATTGTAAAATATTTTAGCAAAAACCTTCATGGCACCTGGAGTTAAGGTCATATGCTTTTCTTGTTTAAGCTTGGAAAGCATTTCTGCAATACTAACTTTTGTTCTATTGTGATAAAGACCGCAGTGTGGTAAGTTTAATTGTTTAATTATTATGATGATGAAAGAAAAGTTTGCTTTGGAATAGATTGGAAAAGTAGTGACTAACCCGTACCTTATGTCTTATTGAATAATACTTGTAAGCATTTTTAAAATAAAAAAGTTAAACATGAAAAAATTAATTCTCTACATGATGTTGATCTTTCCTTGTACAACGATGGCGCAATTTGGTATTAAGGCAGGGCTCAACTTTGCCAATATCAGCAATGCTTCGTCCATTAATAGCAGCAGTCGCTCAGGTTTTCATGCCGGTCTCTTTCTGGCTCCTCCATCCCGGGGCATTTTAGGTTCCCGCACAGAACTAATTTTTTCAAGGCAAGGCTATAATTATCAAACCAGCACAAATACAGGTAATGTAAACCTTGACTATATCATGATGCCACAGTATATGTCGATTAATATTACAAAATTTGTTTCAATACAATTTGGTGCACAAATGGCCTACCTGCTCAATGCCAAGGTAGATAGCAGTAGCGGCACTGGTAGTAGTACAAGTAGTGATCAAAATAAATTTATGGAACTATATAACCGCTTCGATTATGGATACGGGGGTGGAGTAGAGATACATCCGGTAAGTAATTTGCTTATCGGCGCAAGAATGAATGTAAGCCTCGGGAAATTATATAAAGACCCCAGTGCTTATACTTCGCCTACGCCTACCAGTTTCTTTCCTAAAGTAGATGTAAAAAATAATCTGTTCCAGGTTTTTGCCGGTTGGCGCTTTGGTAAAACACCTGCTAAAACAAAGACGCCGGATAAATAAATCCTGGTTATATTTTTTTGTTGATAAAGTAATTTTTCGAATTCCCGGCGATAGTTATTTCCCCGGCAAATAAATACCTTCGGGTTTTATAAGTTATTGCCGGATCATGATAAATAAACAACAAATAGATATTGTAAATGAAGTTCTTGAAGAGTGCATTCTCGCATACCCGGTTTCATCATTTATCATAAGCCTCTATAAGCAATACCAGCAACGGGGAAGTCTTAGTAAGAAACAATTGCAGGGATTACTCAGTAAAGCATCACAAATAGAAAATATACAACCTGGCAAACTTGCGACACTGGAAGCACTAATTAAAAAGATGCCCACAAGATATAAATCAGAAATTCCGGAAACGGTCCCTGAAATAATAAAAGATGAGGCTAATGGTAAACTGATAGAAGCCATACTCTCAAAATATCCCACCCATAAAAGAGTCTTATTTCTTAAGGCTAAATATGACAACAATGATTTGCTAAGCCCACTCGAATCGGCTGAGTTAAAAAAATTTTCCCAGCTATTGATCAGGCCCTGAATAATAGATCGTTTCTCTTTCACAGATCTGTTACTGAAGTTTATATAATTCTCAAACGTAATACGACAGTTATTCCTGTTGACTTCCCATCCGATAAATAAAGCCTGCCATCTACTCAGAATGCATTTAGATTGCCTCTTTCCTGCTATACTTTTGACATAAATATTCTTTTGTTACAATTTTTCCTGTTCCTGTAAAATATTCTTTATGAAAAAGTATCGGGCCATTTTAGTCATTTTAATTTTCCCATTTTTTGTTCAATCCCAGAGTGTATCGATAAACAATGATGGGTCTCTGCCAGATCCAAGCGCCATGCTGGATATAAAAAGTACGAACAAGGGCCTGTTAATGCCTCGCATGAGTACTATTCAAAGAACTACCATGATCAGTTCCCCTGTAGCAGGCTTGAAAGTTTTTGATACGGATACAAAAACATTTTGGTTTTATAATGGAACCGGATGGATAGAATCGGCAACAGGTTCACCTACCAACTTCTGGACTTTGAATGGGACAAATATTTTTAACAGCAATAGCGGCAATGTGGGAATAGGGACAAATAGTCCACTCCATAAGTTTACTGTACAATCAGCCTATGATGCTTATGGGCTAACCCATACCGATGGCAACATCAGGATTTCCACGTACATCGGCCAGGGACAAGGTGCCTGGTTTGGTACAGCCAGCAATCACAAGCTTCATATTTACACTAATTCAAATGGAACTCCGAACATAACTTTTAATCCTAATTTTATTACACATATCAGGGGCATCAAACCCCGGATGGAATTTTACGACGAAACCGGTGGGCAGTTTAATTTATCTGGTGATGTAAGAAGTAATAGTAGTAATCTTGAGATCGCAGCATACAAATCCACCATTTTTGGTATCCCCGGTAATCTCTTGCTCCAGGTATCCGAACCGGGAGGCCCATTTACATCTGAATATTATGCTGGTAATGTTGGTATAGGCACTTCCCTACCTGATTATAAATTGACTATTGGAAGTGATATTATCCAGGGAAACAATAACACTCATGTACTTAGGCTGAAAGGACGCAATCCTGTTCTCTCTTTTTCAAATGAGAACAATATTTCTTATGGATATATCAAAATGTGGAGTAACGCCCCATTTGCCCCATACACAAATGGGATGGTCATTGGTGCAAGTCCTGGTTACCCAATATTTTTTTCTACCAATAACTATGGGGTAACTATGACGGTAGCCGATAATGGGAATGTGGGGATAGGTACAACAAACCCAACTCATAAACTTTCAGTGAACGGTAATATTCGTACAAAAGAAGTGGTGGTAGAAACAGGCTGGGCCGATTATGTATTTGATGATAATTACAAACTCCCGTCACTTTTAGAAGTAGATAAATTTATTCAACAGCATAAACATCTTCCTAATATTCCATCAGCAAAAGATGTGGAGGCAAATGGTTTGCATTTAGGAGACATACAAAAAAGAATGATGGAGAAAATAGAAGAGCTTACGTTGTACGTTATTGATTTAAAGAAAGAATTAGAAGTGTTGAAAATGACAAAAGCTAAATAACAAGACATGAAACTAATAATTTTATTATTTATATGTTGTTGTTCAGCAATTATTGCCGTAGGGCAGGATTGGCCACTTAAACAAAAGGTGATGGAGACAAAAGAAGGCCAGGTTGCTTTTGTTCCTGTGAAGCCTTTAGCTTTCATAGCGGAACGAACAATACCAGGAAGGGGAATTTACCAGGAACTTAAATTGGATATAAACCTGCTTCAAACACTTCTTGATAATAGGCCGGAAGCCATTTTGTTGGACATCCCCACTGGCAAAAATAAAATGATCACTTGTGAATTGGTAAAGGCAGACCTGGGAAATGTTCAATATACCCAAAACCGCTTTCAGCCTATCGACAACATTATTGCCCCTGCATGTTACAGGGGGATAATCGCCGGGGAATATCAAAAGAATAATGTTCTCTTGACTGTAAACGGGGGATATTTTGCATTGACCATTACCTCGCCCGATAAAATGATACAGGTATCCCAAACAAATGAAAATGATCTTTCGGTTTTACGTTTGTATAATAGTCGAGATGTTGATTTTCCAAATGAATTGTTTGATTGTGGTACAAAGAATCAACCCTCGCCAGCAGCATTAACCTCCATGAATAATGCAGCTTTGCAAGTTCAAAATAGAGCTCCGCAGGATAAATGCGTGTATGTTTTTGTTGAATGTTTTGACAGTTTATACCAGTGGAGGGAAAGCAGTTTGC
>JBKJPO010000428.1:0-9849 GCA_046595095.1 Chitinophagaceae bacterium | reverse complement strand
CTATCACAAAATCCTGCTCAAATATTTACAAGTAAAACTTCATCATTTATTTACCGGTAAATTTGCAGGATGTCAATATATAAATTTCGTACAAGCTTTATCGTATTCTTATTATTTACTGCAGGTTGTAATTCAAAAAAAGATATTCCTGATGTAAGCGAAATCAAAGTCAATCTCTCCATTCAGCATTTTGATCATGATCTATTTATTATTGATACCAACATGGTGCAAGAAGGTATTAAATCCCTCCAGCAGAAATATCCAAAGTTCAGCAGAGATTTCTTTCAAAATATTATGGGATTATCAATAGAAAGTTTGGCTACGGAACAAACTGATCAGGTAAATGCATTTAAAATGTTTATCCGTGATTATAAACCGCTTGAAGACTCATCGAGAAAATTGTACGGAGATTTTTCCAAACCTGCCGGCGAAATTCGTGAAAGCCTGAAATTTGTGAAATATTATTTTCCTCAATATAAAACTCCCGAAAAGATCTACACACTCATCGGCCCCATAGATGCGTTGTTTGAAACATCTTTTGGATCTCATGGCGATATAATTACTGAAGATGGTCTTGGCATTGCACTACAATTTCACATGGGTGAGAATTTTTCCTACTATCAAAGTATGCAGGGCCAGGCACAATTCCCCGAATATATCCGTCGCCGCCTTGTAGCCGAAACTATCCCCGTGAATGCCATGAAAAATATCGTTGACGATATGTTTCCCGACAAGAGTTCGGGGCGGCCCCTTCTCGAACAGATGGTTGAAAAAGGCAAGCGTCTATACCTGCTCGATAGGTTTCTTCCAAACACAAATGATCATTATAAGATCGGGTTTAGCGAAAAACAATTGAAAGCATGTTATGAAAATGAAGCTATCATCTGGGACCTGTTTATAAATAATGATCTGCTAAATAATGCGGAGCAGAACATTATAAAAAACTATATCGGCGACAGTCCAAGAACTCAGGAATTGGGTGAAGAGTCTCCCGGTAATATCGGGTCATTTAGCGGTTGGCAGATCGTAAAAAAATTCATGGATAAAAATCCGGGATTACAGCTTGATCTGTTGATGAAGATGGATGCGAGGGAACTGTATAGTAAATCGAAGTACCGGCCACGATAGGTTCAGTCCTTGGCTGAAGAACCTGAACAATTAGTTCAGTTTAAAAGGCACAGTCATCTCAAACACCGGTATATTCACTTCGAAACTTTTGCTGTTATTTTTATTTTCCATAAGATAAGTGCCATGCATTTTCCCCATTTCTGATTTTAGGTTGCAACCACTTACATATTGGTATTGTTCCCCAGGGTTAATCAACGGCTGAACACCAATCACTCCCTCTCCTTCTACTTCACGGTTAGCCCCATTACTATCAAAAATATACCAGTGGCGGCTTAACAGTTGTACCGGGAAAGTATTATTGTTTTCAATAGTAACACGATATGCAAACATATACTCACTGTTAACAGGATTGCTATAATCTGGCTGGAAGAAAGTTTCGACGCTTATTGTTACACCTTCTGAAATTTTTGAGACCATCATTGAGCCTGTGTTTTTGTAAAACTATATAAAAACGAATGAATGTTCACTAAGAAAGGGTTTAAGAGGTTTAAGAGGTTCAAGGGGTTCAAGAGGTTCAAGAGGTTGCTTAAACTTATAATTCCCTGTGTATCCGCAAGCAGGGTCATATCGCATAAAAACTCGTAGCCTTCTTAACCCTCCTAAACTTTCTTAAACTTCTTGAACCTCTTGAACTTCTTGAACCTCTTGAACCTCATAAACCTCTTAAACATTTTAAACTTCATAGACGTTTTAAACTTTTCCCACCGCATATCCTTCTTTGATCAGCCACTTAAGAATCTTCTCCCTGTTGTCTCCCTGTACAATTATCTCACCATCTTTTACTGAACCCCCGGTACCACAAAAGGTCTTTAAATTTTTTCCAAGATTTTCCAAATCTATTTGATTTCCGATAAAATTTCTAACCAGCGTTACAGACTTGCCTCCACGTTGTTTCTTGTCCAGTGAAACCTGAAGCTTTTGAAATGCGGCGGTTAAAGTTACCTGGTCTTCTACCATTTCGTCCTCCAGTTTGAAATCCGGATCTGTTGAAAACACTATTGAAGAATTGTTCTTTTTCCTGTTCATGCGTAACTCAGTTTGCAGGTTTCAAAAGTGGAGAAGCTTTAAGACTTAAATCCAGGCTTACAGCATGGTGAATGATGGCACCGCTTGAAATATAATCAACACCGGTCGCAGCATATTGTTCAATATTTTCCAACGTTATTCCTCCACTTGCCTCAGTTTCATATTCACCATTAATCAGATGCATTGCTTCGGTAATTGCATAGGGTTGAAAATTATCGAGCATTATCCTTTGAATATTTCCGGTAGCGAGTATCTGCTTCACATCTTCAATTGAACGTGCTTCGATCTCAATATCAAGCTTAAGCTTTTTTCTTTCCAGGTAATTGTTTGCTTTCATTATTGCATTTTCAATACCACCGCAATAATCGATATGGTTATCCTTGATCATGATCATGTCATAAAGACCAAAACGATGGTTCATACCGCCACCAATTCGCACTGCTTTTTTTTCCAGAAGCCTGAAATTTGGAGTTGTTTTCCTCGTATCAAGTAATTTTGTGTTAAATCCTTCAAGCTTATTAATAAAACTTCTTGTGAGGGTTGCAATACCACTCATGCGCTGCATGCAGTTCAATACAAGCCGCTCACATTGTAATATGGTGCGGGTAGATGCAACTACTTCAAAAGCAATGTCACCTACACTCATATTCTCTCCATCAAATTTGAGCAGGGCAAACTCTGCCTCAGGCTCTGCCAGCTCGAAAATTTTTCTTGCTACTTCCACACCCGCAAGAACTCCATTTTCTTTAATCTTTAAAATGGCTCTACCTTTTGCCTTCTTACCAATACAGGACAAAGTAGAATGATCTCCATCGCCTATGTCCTCCCGTAATGCATCTCTGATCAGTTTATTCAACTGCTTTTCATACTTCATACTTTGATTTTAAAATTATTTTTTCTAAAGCTAGTTAAAATAGAAAACCCTGCATTAACAGGGCTTTAAATTATATATCTAAGCTGTTCTTACCGGCCTTCAAATCTTATTTCCTGGATCACCTGTTTATCGCCTTTTTGCTTCATAAAAATAGTTGTACGATAGATTCCGGTGCGTGTTACCAGGCTACCAATACAATATTGCGCACCTGAATTATCACCTTTATGAATAATGTCAAATGACCTGACAGAATTATTGGTGAAAAAATCCCGAATCACCTGCTCAGCCTGGCTCCTGCTGTAAGAATTACTTTTATCCGGTAAAGTGATGTCCACCGTATTGTCGAGGAATCGTGAGACCTGGCTTGCATTACCTGATTTCATAGCAGTTACAACTTCATCTATAGACAACCGGAAAGTGAAGGAGAACAGCAGGGTAGAAACAAGAGCCAGAGTAAATATTTTTTTCATAATCGCATCCTTATACCTGTATTTTGCTAAAAACGTGCCAATCCGGCAAATGTTGTTTCATTAACAAATTATTGCAAAATCCCCGTTCACAAAGGCGTGCAGCAGAACCATTTAAGTAAATGGAACTCATTTTTAGGTAATTGAATTAGCTTTGATTTATGGAAAATAAAAAAATTATTTTAATCATTATGGACGGTTGGGGGCTGGGTAAAATAAAAAAAAGTGATGCTATCCAGCATGCGAATATTCCTTTCGTCTCTTCATTATATAAAAAGTATCCGAATTCTACACTGATAACTTGTGGCGAAATGGTAGGGCTTCCCGAAGGACAGATGGGAAATAGCGAAGTGGGACATTTGAATATCGGTGCGGGTAAGATAGTTTACCAGCAATTACAAAGAATAAATGTTGCAATCCGCTCAGGAGAATTTGCACAAAATCCCGCGATCCTGGATGCTATAAATTATGCAAAGGAAAACAAAAAACCATTACACCTGGTAGGCCTTGTGAGTGATGGAGGTGTGCATTCTCATCTCAATCACCTTTTCGCCCTCATAAGTATATGCAAAGATTATGGTCTTGAAGATGTACATATTCACGCGTTTACTGATGGTCGTGATACTGATCCTAAAAGTGGTCTTAAATTTATTGCTGATCTTCAACATCACCTGGCAATAACAACGGGAAGTCTTGCCTCGATAACTGGTCGCTATTATGCCATGGATAGGGATAAAAGATGGGAGCGGGTGAAAGTTGCTTATGATGCGATGGTAAATGGAATCGGTGATGAGCAGGAAGACTTGTTGGCAGCAATCAGCAGGTCTTATAATTTTGGAATTACCGATGAATTTATCAAGCCCATAATCAACAGCAGGAAGAAAGCAATTATCCGTGATGGTGATGCTGTGATCTCATTCAATTTTCGTACCGACAGATGCAGGGAAATCACCGAAGTATTAACACAGGTTGACTTGCCGGATTATAATATGCATAAATTAAACCTGCATTTTACCACTATGACCATGTACGATCATTCATTCAAGAATGTAAAGATCGTATTTAATAAAGATGATCTGAAAAACACTCTTGGTGAAATACTCGCATTGCAGAGTAAAACACAAATACGAATTGCAGAAACAGAAAAATACCCGCATGTTACTTTCTTTTTTAGTGGTGGAAGAGAGTTGCCTTTTGAGGGAGAAAAAAGAATAATGATCCCATCACCTAAGGTGGCTACTTATGACCTTCAACCCGAAATGAGCGCAGTTGAAATGACGGAAGCATTAATATCGGAAATAGAACTAGGTGCAACTGATTTTATTTGCCTCAACTATGCAAATACTGATATGGTTGGGCACACCGGTGTTTGGCCCGCAGTTATAAAAGCCGCGGAGACAGTTGATCGCTGCGTTGAAAAAGTGGTTAATGCCGGATTGGAAAACGGTTATACGATTTTACTTACTGCTGATCATGGTAATGCTGATTATATGATCAATGAAGATGGCAGTCCTAATACGGCTCATACAACCAATCCTGTCCCATTTTTTATTATAGATAAAAACTGGAGGGGATCTGTTGCCAATGGGAAATTAGCGGACATTGCACCTACGATACTTACCATGATGGGCTTACCAATACCGCCTGAAATGACCGGAAATATACTTATCCCATCTACGCATTCAAATGAAACTGACCTGGTGGATGATAGTAGAATTAAAAGCCAGGAATTTATTAATAAAATCTAATGCAAACAATATAGATTTGTCTTACCGGATTCAATGAAACGTTTAAGATTTACCATATTAATTATCACCTGCGCCAGCGTTACGCTATTTCCTATGATTTCCGGGCTCCATTACCTTTTTTCAAAATATGCTATTGAGCATGAGATGCTGGAAAAGTTAGAAGAAGGTTCGCTGGAAACGCTTACCCTCAAAGAAGGCTCATTTCACTGGTATAAAAAAGGAAAAGAAATCATGGTGAACGGCCGATTATTTGATGTTAAACGAATAAAAAAGCAAGAAGATAAAATTCTCATAACAGGCCTTTATGATGAAAAAGAAGATGAACTGAATTTAACTCTCCTCAAATTATTGGATACGCGTAAACAAAGTAGCAAGCAACAGGTAATAATAAAAATTCTTACACAACAATTATTTATCCAGGAATTTGTTGTAAGATCAGCAACACAATATTCTTTCCGGGCTTCCCGGTTCCAACCCTTTGAAGAAAAACTGGTTAAACTTTCTATGCCCACACTGGATCATCCTCCCAGGCTGGTATAATTCCCACCACAAACTTTTTAAATGACTTTCACATTCCATAATGGAGTGGCGCAAAGTTTTGCCTGGCATTCATTTACCCATCCATGCCGATAACTATAACAATTAGGCATGCACGCAGATTACACTGTGGAGATATTGCATATATCAAAACGAATTTAAGATGAAGATTAATTTTTATACGCTAATGCTTTCTTTAGGAGTATCAACTACGCTCATGGCTCAAACGCCTGAAGATGTTGACAGCAGCTATAAAGAAGTTAGATTAAACGAGATCATACTTTCTGCCAACCGAACCCCAGAACAAAAAAGAAATGTTGCACAACAAACGATCGTTCTTACATCAAGGAAAATGGAATTCCTGAACCAACAAACAACGGCTAGCCTTCTTGAACAAACCGGGAGCGTTTTTGTACAAAAAAGTCAGTTAGGGGGTGGAAGTCCATCAATACGCGGATTTGAGGCTAATAAAGTATTACTGGTAGTTGATGGGGTTAGGATGAATAATGCTATTTTTCGCGGTGGCCACCTGCAAAACGTGATAAGTATGGATAATACCATTCTTGAAAGAACTGAAATACTACTTGGCCCTGCATCCGTTATTTATGGCAGCGATGCTTTAGGCGGTGTGATAAGTTTTTTTACCCGGAAACCCATGCTCTCAAACCTCCCCGGAAAAAATTATCTAAACGTTAAAGCATTTGCCCGACATGCTACAGCATATCTCGAAAAAAGCATCCATGCAGATATCATGACCGGGAGTAATAAAATTGGTTCATTAACCAGTTTTACATTTTCTGATTTTGGGGATCTAAGGCAGGGCAAAAACAGGTCTTCAGATTATCCTGAATGGGGGAAAAGAAATTTTTACGCAGAGCGAATCAATAATAAAGACAGCATGGTAGCTAATCCTGAACCACACATCCAGAAACAAACCGGGTATAAACAATATGATTTTATCCAGAAGTTATTTTTTACTTCGGGTAAAAAACTGGAGCATACATTGAATTTTCAATATTCGAATACGGGTAATGTTTACCGTTATGATCGCCTCACTGAAACTTCTAATGGATCTTTGAAAATTGCGGAATGGTATTATGGTCCTGCCAGGCGACTATTATTTTCATACCGGCTAGAAATATTGAAAGCCAACTTCTATGATAATGCCAGCATTACAACAGCATTCCAGGACATAGATGAAAGCAGGCATAACCGGAATTTTGGCAGTAGCCGATTAAATCATCGATATGAGAATGTAAAGGTTTACAGCCTTAATGCTGATTTTTCAAAAAAAATAGGGAAGAACCAATTGCGCTATGGTTCGGAATTTACACACAACAATGTGCAATCCCGGGCTATGCAGGAAAATATCTCCACACATACATTTACTTCTCTTGATACGCGTTATCCATCCGGAGGTTCTAATACTCAATCGTATGCTATATATGCTACCCACACAGCGCATCTTACTGATAAGTTTGTATTAAATGATGGGCTGAGGGTAACACACTCAAGGCTGAATGCTGATTTTAATGATAAAACTTTTTTCCCATTCCCTTTCAACGATGTGAACCAGCACTCAACAGCATTTACCGGTAATCTTGGCCTGATTTATAACCCTACAACAAATTGGAAAATAAGTGCCGTCCTGTCTTCCGGATTCCGGGCACCAAATGTTGATGACCTTGCTAAAGTGTTTGAGAGTGCAAATGGCAATCTCATCATACCCAATCCCAATCTTCAACCTGAGCGGACTTTAAATTACGAACTGGGAGTAACTACTGTGATTTCAGGCAAGGTTCAACTTGGTATAACGGGATACTATACACGATTTACAAATGCACTCACCACCGAGCCTTCAACTTTTAATGGGCAGAACCATGTATTATACAACGGCGTTTTAAGCCCTGTATCTACTACAGTTAATAAAACCACTGCCTACATTTATGGAAGCAATGCGAGCCTTGCTGCCGATATCAATAAAAATATTTCATTTACAACTTCATACAATTATACGTTTGGGAGGATCAAAGAAAGTCCTGAGTATCCACTTGACCATATACCACCAAGTTTTGGAAGAACAAGTATTTCTTTTAGATTTTCCAGCTTTACCGGGGAATTATTTGCTTTGTACAATGGGGCAAAACATGCTAAGGATTACAATCTTCGAGGGGAGGATAACCAGGTTTACTCCGCAGATCCGAAAGATGGTTTTACCCCGGCATGGATTACCCTCAATCTCAGAACACAATATCAATTCAATAAACACCTAAGCTTACAGTTTGGACTTGAAAACATCACTGACCGTTTTTACAGGGTTTTTGCATCGGGACTTTCTTCCCCTGGCAGGAGCTTCGTTTTTACCTTAAGAGGGCGAATTTAGCTTTAAGATGAGTATTTGTGAATAAAGCGGGATAATTACTTATGTTAACGCTTTGTAAAAGGTCTGGAAATGATTGTAACACTCACTTTTGATAGTGGGTATGCAGCAATTCCTGTTAATTTTTTGTCTATCTTAGTAGGGTAACTAAGCAAAAAAATATGACAGAAGAGGTAATGCTTCATGGCTGTCTGCAGAACATAGCAACTGCTCAGGAAGCGCTTTACAATCGCTTCAGCCCTCGAATGCTCGGAGTATGTTATAGATTTGCCCGCAACCGTGAAGATGCAGAAGATATGTTGCAGGAAGGATTCATTAAAGTATTCACCCAGATCCATCAATTCAGGAACCAGGGAGCACTTGAAGGTTGGATACGGAGAATTGTAGTGCATACCTGTATAAACATACTTAAGAAGAATAAGAAATTTGCGGATAGTGTTGATATCATTCATGCCAACAGTATCCAGGGAAATGAGAATAATATTCCATCGATAATGCAGGCAAAGCAGGTTGTAGAATGTATTCGCTTATTGCCAATGGGTTACAGAACTGTATTAAACCTTTACGCAATCGAAGGCTATTCACACAGGGAGATTTCTAATATGCTCGACATAGAAGAAAGTACCAGCAGGTCGCAGTATACCCGGGCAAAATCAATGTTGGAGGATATCCTGGTTAAGAAAAAGATCCTGCTAAAACCAAGAGAACGTGCAGGCATGGCAGGTGGAGGTAAAAAAATGATTCAGAATTTTTAGCTAAATAAAATGAGCACCTTAAATAACGTGATACCCTGAATACCAAACACTGAAAAATTTATGTGAAAGATGGAGGATAAACTTTACAACGACAATTTTGAAAAACTCTTAAGCGGACACGCAGATGATTTTAAAATGTACCCTGACAAGAAAGCATGGCATGGCATATATAATCATCTACATCCTGGGAAAAGATGGCCTTCAGCCGCTATGAGTACTTTACTTCTTGCTACGCTTTTACTTGTTGGCCACCTCAATACTAACAATGATAAAAAGATGTTAGATCTGGGTAATACAGATAATACTCAAAGCCATTTGGATAACAAAAATGATCTCCGAAATACAAATAGAGTAGCAATTAAAGGAGCGAAAATTATCCCTATAAATAAATCTGCCGATGATTTAGCGCAAACAGCCACTGCTTCCGCTGGTATTTCAGATCCTTTAGACAATACGGTTCCAGGCATTTTTGAAGAAATTAATCCAAATGCTTCCCTACTTATCGCTGCAAATAATAACAATACCAGGGGAGAAATAATCCAGCCGGAAACTAATAAAGTAAAACGTGAACTCGAATTGCCTGTAACAGACGAAGTGACGAAAATTAAGAATACGCAGGAATTAAACATAATCAACCCACCAATCGTCAATTCCGACCTTGCTCAATTTAAAATCGATGAGCCAGCTAAAACTGACCTTGTAGTTAAAGACATACTTCTTGCGAAACCCCAGGTAGAGCATCTCCAGACATTTAATGAAACAGTTCTGGGGAAATTTTTAAAGGCACGGAAAAATAAAATGAGCTGGAAATTACATCTCACGCCTAATTTTAGTTTCAGAAAGTTTTCACACGGAGAAGATGTGGCAGTAAATAGTTCAGCAGCGCTTGGACCAGTTGGCAATAATCCCCCACCTGCAAGATCGCTTGATCATC
>JBKJPO010000317.1:0-7980 GCA_046595095.1 Chitinophagaceae bacterium | reverse complement strand
CCAAGCACTCTCTTTAATCCACCGCCTCCATGACCATCGCTAAGGCCTGCTTCAGCATCACGCAATATGGTATCGATAGATTTTTTACGGAAAAGTGTATTCAGCATATTGTGGGTTTTGGTTAGGAAAAATAAGTAATTATTCCTGATGTTGAACCATAGATTCCGGGTGTTCCGTCAATAACTTAATAATCCCGCTGAACAAGGTAATGTGCGAGTTCTTCCAACGGCTTCTTTCTTACAGAAACTACTGCGATGTCATCAAGATGCTTCAAAGCAGTATGCAGGTAGTTATCTTTCAATGTTTTCGCCCACGCGTCGACGTTACAGTCATTGTATATCTGTAATATTTTATCCACTTTATCCGCATCACCTGAAGTGGTTAGCCGTTTCAGCTCTTTGAGTTGAATGGGGCTGGCCACCTCCAATGCATGAATACCGAGAAAGGTTTTTTTATTAGCCAGGATATCGCCCCCCGTTTGTTTGCCAAATTTATCCGGATCACCGAATGCATCGAGGTAATCGTCCTGGACCTGGAATGCAATACCAAGATTTTTTCCAAATTCATACAGGTGTTGCTGGTTACCTTCTCCTGATCCGCCCATAATTGCGCCAAGCTTTGCGCTTGCTGCCAGTAATACAGAAGTCTTGAGCGTGATCATCCGCACATAATCATCGATCGAGATATTCTCCATTTGCTCAAAATCCATATCTAATTGCTGGCCCTCACATACCTGCTTTGCTGCGGTATTGAATACATGGATAAGCCTGTTTAAATATTCAGGTTTTACTTTAATCAGGTAATCATAGGCAACCACGAGCATTACATCACCCGATAATAATGCTGTTGGTTCGCCATACCTTGTGTGTACAGTTTGCATTCCTCGCCGCAGAGGGGCTTTGTCCATAATATCATCATGAATAAGTGTGAAATTATGGAAGAGCTCGATGGCTGTGCCTACTTCATAGGTATCAGGATGAATCTCACTCAATAGTTCATTACCCATAAGGCAAAGCACCGGCCGCACGCGTTTACCTCCAAGGCCAAGAATATACTGGGCAGGATCGTACAGAGATGATGGAGATTGCGGAAAGTGCCGCTTATTGAAATGATCTTCGAAAAGCTGTGATAACTCCTGGAATGAATTCATGCCTGATGTGGATTTATTATATGCCTGGTTTTTTGGATTTATCAGGTTAAATTATCTTCAAAATATTTAATGTCTACATGTCTATTTCTTATTAACATGCTTTTTCGATTTTGATTTATCGGGTTTTGATTTGAATTTATTGGACTGATGTTTCGCACTGTTAACGGGTATTGATTCGCCAGCCTGTGTTTTTGGAGATATGGGCACCCATTCATAATCCAACTGGCGTTTACTGAGATTTGCAGAAACAACTTTGATGGTAACGAGGTCGCCCATACGAAATTTCTTATTTGTGCGAAGACCAACGAGCGCATAATCCGTCTCATCAAGGCGGAAGTCATCGTGCTCGGAGAGATCCCTCACTGAAACAAGTCCTTCACATTTATGTTCCACTGTTTCAACCCAGAATCCAAATGAAGAGACACCGCTGATAACCCCTTCAAATTCTTCGCCCAGGTAATCCTGCATGTATTCAACCTGTTTGTACTTGTTACCGGCACGTTCTGATTCCATCGCCGATCGTTCCCTGTCACTGCAGTGTTTGCATTTCTCTTCCATCTTTTTATCAGCCTTCAGGTTTTTATCTAAAACTTCCTGTAGTACCCGGTGTACAATCACATCGGGATAACGTCTTATTGGAGAAGTAAAATGACAATAATGCTCGAAGCCAAGGCCATAGTGGCCAATATTTTCTGAAGTATAAAGTGCTTTTGACATCGTGCGAATGCCAAGCTGTTCAAGTACATGTTGTTCGGGTTTTCCTTGTACGTCGAGTAACATCTTATTGAATGATGCTGCTACTGCGGCTTCATCTTTAAAATCAAAACTGTATCCGAATTTTTTTGCAAAAGCTGCAAATGGTTTAAGCTTTTCTTCGTCTGGTGTATCGTGTATGCGGTAGGGAAAGGGAACGGGTTTTTTATTCACTTTTATTTTTCCGACATATTCTGCGATTGTGCGATTGGCAAGCAACATAAATTCTTCTATAAGTTGATGCGCTTCTTTACTTTCCTTTACCACGATACCGATTGGCTTACCTGATTCGTCTAGAGTGAATTTTACTTCCGTTGATGAAAAATTAATTGCCCCATTCCGGAACCTTTCTTTACGAAATTTCTGGGCGAGGCTATTTAATAATAATATTTCGTCTGCGTGCAAGCCCTGCCTCGATTCAATTGTTTGTTGCACTTCTTCATAAGAAAAACGGTGGTTGCTGTGAATCAACGTTCTGCCTATCCAGAAATGTTTGACCTCGGCCTTTGGGTTGATCTGGAAGATTACCGAGAAGGTATATTTATCTTCATTGGGCCTGAGCGAACATAACTCATTGCTTATTTTTTCCGGAAGCATTGGATTTACACGGTCGGGAAGATAAACGCTGGTAGCGCGTTCATAGGCAATCTCATCAAGTAATGTACCCGGAGTTACAAAATGACTCACATCTGCAATGTGAACACCGATCTCGTAATTTTCGTTGTTGAGTTTGCGGATGGAAATAGCATCATCAAAATCTTTTGCATCTACCGGGTCGATTGTAAAAGTGAGTATTTCCCTGCAATCTTTGCGCTTCTTCAATTCATCTGCCGTGATCTCATCAGAAAGTTCATTAGCTGCCTGCAGTACTTCAGGAGCAAATTCAATGGGGAAACCGCTTTGTATCAGGATTTCCTTCATCGCCATATCATTCACATCCTTTGCTTTCAACACAGATAATACTTCGCCTTCAGGCTTTTTATCATCTTTACCCCAGCCGGTTAGACGTACTACTACCCTGTCATTATCTTCAGCACCATTCATGTTTTTGCTGCTGATAAAAAAATCAGGCATTGGCTTTTGAGAATCCGGTTTGAAGAATGCAAAGTTCTTGCTCACTTCAAGATTGCCAATGAAATCTATTTGCTTGCGTTCAATTACATCGATGATTTTACCTTCACTCCGCTTACCTTTTATCGTATCTTTTGTTAGCTGAACACGTACAGTGTCACCATGTAGAGCTTTACCAAAATCATGAGGACGTATCACCACATCCTTTTGCAGGCCTTCTACTACAACGTAGCCCATACCCGACCTTGCAATATCCAAAACTCCCTTGTATGATGGTGAAACCTGGTGCTTTTTCTTTCCTGCTTTTTTGCTCATAAATGCTTGTTCCTCGGTGAATTACTTTTGAAATCGTTAATGTGCAATGTACATAAAGAATTGCTACTTTCGGGTAAATTGGCTTACATAAGTAATGGGTAATGATGAATATTTAATGATTAATGTTAGCCCAATGTAGTGGTCATGTCCTAACTTTAAAACAGTAGAAATTGCTGCAATTGATCAGTGAAAAATACCATCGAAAACTTTCCCATTAAAAATTAATCACTTAACATTAAACATTAATTTAAAATCAGCTTGATTACAAAAACTGTAAAGATTCTCTCGTTGGTAAGCCTGTTTACCGATATGGCAAGCGAAATGCTTTACCCTATTATGCCGGTATTTTTAAGATCTATTGGCTTCTCCATATTACTTATTGGAATACTCGAAGGAGTTGCTGAAGCAACAGCTGGATTAAGCAAAGGTTATTTTGGGAAAATGAGTGACAATATGGGTAAACGCTTACCCTTTGTGCAACTTGGTTATACGCTAAGTGCTTTTTCAAAACCCATGATGGCCTACTTTACAACACCCATTTGGATTTTCTTTGCCCGGACTACCGACCGTCTGGGCAAGGGTCTGCGTACAGGCGCCAGAGACGCAATGCTAAGTGATGAATCAACTCCTGCCACTAAGGGAAAAGTATTTGGATATCATCGCAGCATGGATACTTTAGGAGCTGTATTTGGGCCACTCTTAGCGCTCGTATGGTTGTATTTCAACCCAGGAGATTACGCTACTCTTTTTGTCCTGGCATTCTTACCCGGTATGTGCGCAATCCTGTTGACATTTATTATTAAAGAAAAAACTCAACATAAAATCAATGCAGTCAAACGACCTGGCTTCTTCGATTCTTTCGGCTATTGGAAACAAAGCAATGCCGGTTACCGGAAACTGGTGGCGGGCTTGTTATTATTCGCTTTGTTTAATAGCTCCGATGTATTTCTCTTATTGAAGATGAAAGAAACCGGATTGAATGACACTGAAGTCATCGGGGTATATATTTTTTACAATTTTATCTTTGCCCTTCTTGCATGGCCAATTGGCATTCTTGCAGATAGGATTGGGTTAAAACATATTTTTATCTCGGGAATATTAGTATTCGCTATTGTATACCTCGGTTTCGCATTCAACACAAATCTTTTGGTATTTATAATCTTGTTCGCCCTATATGGTGTATACGCAGCCGCAACTGAAGGGATCTCAAAAGCATGGATCAGCAATCTTGTGCAAAAAGGAGAAACAGCAACAGCAATTGGAACTTACTCGGGCTTTCAAAGTATATGCGCATTGGTAGCAAGTAGTTTAACGGGCCTTTTATGGTGGCAGTTTGGTGCAGTGGTCACATTTAGTATAACGGCTGCCGTTAGTCTGTTCGTAGCGATCTATTTATGGAAAATGCCACCGACTCCTAAAAAGGATGATGAATTGCATATTTCTACGCAAAAAAATTGAATCCCTCACTTTGCAATTAGGTTCAGCACAAAATGTATTTTTGGGAAAGCAAGTTCACGCCATTAACAATCAACCATTAACCATTATGAAAACCTTTGATACCGTTACAGAAGCGCTGGCAGACCTTAAATCAAGGGGTTATACCACGGATTTTAACCTCGCCTTCAACAAGATCATGTGTTCAACAACGAAGACTTGTCTCACTCCCGGAGATTTCGAGATCACAGAATTTTATCGGTTTGAGGGAGAGACAAATCCCTCGGATGAAGACATTGTTTATGGAATCAGTTCCAGGGATGGCAAAATGAAGGGCGTTCTTATGAGCGCATTTGGTGTTTATGCAGATAGCATTTCTGATGATATGCTAAAGAAATTAAGTATACAAAGTTCTTCAACTAAAATCAGCTAAGCCAATGCTTAATCGAAGAAATTTTATCAAATGGTCCTCACTGGCACTTCCGGCAGTATCAGCATTTTCTCCACACGAAGTTGATGCGCCAACTAATGACTCCATTGTTATTTCAACCTGGGATTTTGGAAAAGCTGCAAATGCAGAAGCATGGAAGCAACTTGCAAGAGGTGCTACAGCAATAGATGCGGTTGAAGCCGGAGTGATGATAACAGAAGCTGATCCAACAAATAACAGCGTTGGTTATGGTGGTCTTCCTGACCGGGATGGAAATGTAACACTTGATGCTTGCATCATGGATGGTGCTAATCTTGCATGTGGTGCAGTAGCTGCATTAGAAAAGATCATGCATCCAATAGCTGTTGCAAAAATGGTAATGCAAAAAACACCGCATGTATTTCTCGTGGGCAAAGGTGCGTTGGACTTTGCACTGGCACAAGGTTTCAAGACAGAAAATCTGCTAATTCCCGAAAGTGAACGAGCCTGGAAAGAATGGCTCAAAGAATCGAAATATAATCCACATGGCAACATCCTGAATGGAAGACGGCGCCTGGAAAATTTGCCGGGCGGTGAAAAAAATCATGATACTATTGGCATGCTGGCTATTGATAAAACGGGAAACATCGGGGGTGCATGTACCACCAGCGGCCTGGCTTTCAAAATGCCGGGACGGGTTGGAGACTCGCCAATAATTGGTGCAGCGTTATATGTTGATTCAGAAGTTGGCGCTGCTACGTCTACGGGTGTGGGTGAGGAAGTGATCCGGATCTGCGGCGCTCATCTCGTAGTGGAATTAATGCGCCAGGGCTTTAGCCCTGAAAGCGCTTGTAAAATAGCCATTGCAAGAATTGTAAAGCGCAACCCTGTGAGGGCTAAAACATTACAGGTAGGATTTTTAGCCTTAAATAAAAAAGGGCAATACGGGGCTTATGCTATTCAGAAAGGATTCACCTATGCGGTGAAGAATGCCGGTACGGAAACAATATTGAAATCAAAATATATTCTCCAATAATTATAGTATCAGATCCCTGCTAACCAAAAATGCACAAAAAATTAGAGGTAATAGGATTTACCATTGAGGGCTGCATAATTGCAAGGAATGCTAATGCAGATCGGATAGAACTCTGCGATAACCCGGGAGAAGGTGGCACTACACCATCCTATGGTTTTATTAAACTCGCCCGCGAAATATTCCCGGGAGAACTTTATCCAATTATTCGTCCCAGGGGTGGAGATTTTTTATACAGTGATAATGAGTTTAAAATTATGGAAACCGATGTGTCTATTTGCAAACAACTGGGATGTGATGGTATTGTAACGGGAATATTACTAAAAAATGGGATAGTGGATAAACTGCGTACAGCCATGCTTGTTGAGCTAGCTTCTCCAATGGGTGTAACTTTTCACAGGGCATTCGACAGGGTTGCCGATCCATTTGAAGCGCTTGAAGATATTATTGAAACCGGCTGTGAGCGGGTACTTACTTCCGGCTTGCAACCAGAGGCTCTATCAGGAATGCAATTGATCAAAAAACTTGTTGAAACATCTGCAGGCCGCATTATTATAATGCCTGGCTCCGGAGTACGTTCCTCAAATATTGGGATGTTGATGGAAATTACGGGTGCGGCTGAATTTCATAGCTCTGCCAGGATAAAGAAAAATGGAGAGATGGGGTATCACAATTCTGCAATGGATGAAAATTTAGTTTATGAAACTGTGGATGAAGAGGAAGTAAAAAATATGCTCGTAATTATACGGAAACGGTGAACCTTTCAAGTCATGAATTTATCAGATGAGATATTAAAAGAACATTCAAAAGCCCAGTGCATTCGGATCGTATCACTTGTTGGCAAATCCGATAAAAAATTCGCAGAATTATTTTCATTATTCATTGGCGATGATCTGCTTATTTCGCAACGCGCATCATGGCCCTTGAGTCATATAGTAATCGCGTATCCCAGGTTGTTAGCTAAGCACTTTGCCGCCTTTTTACAAAATCTTAAACGGTCGGGAATGCATAATGCCATCAGGCGTAATAGTATAAAGATTCTTGAGGAAATTCAGATACCCGAAAAATATCATGGAGAAGTAATGGATCTTTGTTTTCGGTTCCTGGAAGCGCCAAAAGAACATGTGGCAGTTAAAGCACTTTGCATTACCGTGCTAAGTAAACTTTCAAAAATTTACCCCGGGATCCTTCCAGAAATTAAACTCTTACTGGAAAGCCAATTGCCATCTCAAACAGCAGCCTTTAAAAGCAGGGCAACTAAGATATTGAATGGTTAAGAGTTAACCACGATTTCCTTGTGTTTGACTGGCTTATAAAACTCCTTAAAAATTAGCCTCAGGTTCTGATCGTACGTTATATAATTATAAATCCAGTTGCTGAAAACAGCCAACCTGTTCTTCACACCTAATATCAACATAAGGTGTAAACCCATCCAGATGAGCCATGCAATGAAACCACGAAAATGCAGTCTCGGTTTTGGAATATCCACTACTGCGAGGTTTCTACCTACTGTTGCCATAGAGCCTTTATCATAATATTCAAATGCTTCGGTATGCGGGCTTTTCATCTCCCAACGTCTAAGGTTATACGCAAGTACGGTTGCCTGTTGAATCGCTACCGAAGCTACCTGCGGATGTCCGTTAGGATACTTACCTGTTTCCATGTAGGCAATATCCCCAATTGCATAAATATTTGTCGCTCCAATAACTTTATTGTAAGCATCTACCTTTATCCTGTTGCCCCTTGCGATTAATTCCTCATCAATGCCTGCTGGTACATTTCCTTTGATACCGGCTGCCCAGATCACCATCGCAC
>JBKJPO010000088.1:0-5540 GCA_046595095.1 Chitinophagaceae bacterium | reverse complement strand
CGCAAAAAAGCATTCGCTTTCAAGTAAGAGCCATCACATGAATGTGGATTATTCGGGTTATGAAGAATGGGAGTGCAATGGGAAAGTCGAAACGGTTTTATTGAGGGGTAAAGTGGTAATCGATAAGAATGAATGTCTTGTTGAAAAAGGAAATGGAAGGTTTATCAAAAGAAAAAAACCAAATACATAGTTTCATGGATTATTAAAGTTTTTATAACTACTGTTTCAATTCAAATCATTATGAGTAGAATAATTAAATCCGGGCTCATTCAACTGTCTTTACCAAAGACAGAAGGTGACGGAACCATTGAAGAAATTAAGGAAGCCATGTTGCAAAAACATCTTGGCTATATTGATGATGCCGGAAAGCAGGGCGTACAGATCCTTTGCCTGCAGGAGATTTTTAATACGCCATATTTCTGCCCGGGCCAGGATAAAGCATGGTATGCTTCAGCTGAAACTGTTCCAGGCCCAACGACCGAAAGGCTGGCAGAATATGCTAAGAAATACAGCATGGTAATCATTGTACCTCTTTATGAAAAAGAACAGGCCGGCGTGTTATACAATACCGCTGCAGTGATTGATGCTGATGGAAAATATCTTGGTAAATACAGGAAAAATCATATCCCTCATACTTCAGGTTTTTGGGAGAAATTTTTCTTCAAACCGGGCAATCTTGGATACCCTGTCTTCCAAACGAGGTATGCAAAAGTAGGGGTATACATATGTTATGACCGGCATTTCCCTGATGGCGCAAGATGCCTGGGGCTTAATGGGGCAGAGATAGTTTACAATCCTTCAGCAACTGTTGCAGGACTTTCACAATATTTGTGGAAATTGGAACAGCCTGCGCATGCCGCAGCCAATGGATATTTTATGGGATGTATCAATAGGGTGGGAGAAGAAAAGCCATGGAATCTCGGCAAGTTCTATGGCAGTTCATATTTTGTTGATCCTCGAGGACAAATTTTCGCCCAGGGCTCGGAAGACAATGACGAACTGATCGTCGCAGAATTCGACCTCGACATGATTGAGCAGGTACGAAATACCTGGCAGTTTTTCCGTGACCGCAGGCCGGAAACTTATGGTAAACTGGTGGAACTTTAAAGGTTCAAAAGGTTTAAGAGGTTTAAGAGGTTTAAGAGGTTCTGTGGAAATATCAAACCCTTGAACTTCTTGAACCTGTTGAACCTCTTGAACCTATTAAACCTAATTCCTCATACAAATATCTTATATGGCTATCCAAAGCAACAGGCTGAATGAAGGAGAGTATGCTGAGAATTTCAGTGATATCCATCCACCCTATGAAAATAAAGAAGCGGCATTGGTTGAAGCGAACCGCTGTATTTTTTGTTACGATGCACCTTGCACAAAATCATGTCCAACAGGAATCAACGTTCCAAAGTTTATCAAGCAAATAACGACAGATAATATAAAGGGATCTGCACACACCATTTTTGTTTCTAATATTTTTGGAGGTGGTTGCTCAAGGGTTTGCCCGGTTGAGAAATTGTGTGAAGGTTCCTGCGTTTATAACCTGCTTCATGAAGAGCCGATCGCCATTGCGAAGCTTCAACGTTATGCCACTGATAAGGCTATTGATGATAAATGGAAATTGTTTGAACGCAAGCCATCAACAGGAAAAAAAGTTGCAATAGTTGGAGCCGGCCCTGCCGGGCTTTCCTGTGCGCACGTGCTTTCAAGAGAAGGAATAGATGTTACCGTTTTTGAAAAAGAAAGCAAAGGAGGAGGCCTGATGACGTATGGTATCGCTGCATACAAGGTTACGCCAAAGTTCTGCCAGGAGGAAGTTGATTTCATCAGTTCACTGGGGGGAATAGAAATTAAATATGATCATTCGCTGGGAAGGGATGTTACACTCAGCCAACTCCAGGAAGATTATGATGCAGTTTATCTTGGTATGGGCGTAGGCCTTGCCAATAAACTGAATATTCCCGGCGAAGAACTGGACGGTGTGGAAGATGCGATCAGCTTTATATATGATGTGCGGACAAAAGGCTATGCAAATGTACCGGTAGGTGATAAAGTTGCTGTGATTGGAATGGGTATGACTGCAATCGACGCAGCAACGCAGGCAAAAAGACTGGGCGCCAGTGAAGTAACGCTGGTGTATAGACGAACAGAGAATGAAAAAAATTGCACCCAGGTGGAACTGGATATTGCCCGGTTGGATGGCTGTCAAACTTTATGGCTTGCCGCACCGGTAGCCATTGCCGGTGAGAACGGGAAAGCAAAAGCCCTCGTTTGCGATGTTATGAAACTTGGTGCACCGGATAATTCAGGAAAACCGGCGCCCGTGCGTACTGGCGACACCGTTACCCTGGAAGTAGATATGGTAATCAAAGCCACCGGGCAAAGACCATATGAGGATATGGTTACAGAATATGGAATTGATAATTTGAGGGGAAAAATTGTAACAAAAGAAAATGCACTCACTAATCTAAAAGGTGTATTCGCCGGTGGCGACGCAGTAAACGGTGGGAAAGAAGTTGTAGACGCCGTTCAGGCCGGTAAAGACGGAGCTGCAGAGATCTTAAAATATTTGCACACTGATAATGGAGGAACGGGTAGGCAGTAGGCAGTAGGCAGTGGCAGTTGGCAGTTGGCAGTAGCAGTAGCAGTAGCAGTAGCAGTAGCAGTGAGAGAGGTGGAAGGATAAATATAAGAAAGCTTCAATCAATATCTGAAGACAATAAACGAGCAACAACAAACGAGCAACAAAAAACGAGAAACAAGAAACGGGAAACAATTTAATTTATATGGCAAATTTACATACAGATTTTCTCGGTATAAAATCTCCCAACCCATACTGGTTAGCGAGTGCACCTCCAACCGATAAAAAAATAAATGTGCTTCGTGCTTTAGAAGCAGGCTGGGGAGGTGTAGTATGGAAAACACTGGGCACGCAGGTAAAGAATGTTTCTTCGCGATATTCTGCCGTAAATTTTAACGGGGGCCGGGTAATGGGATTTAATAATATCGAGTTGATCTCCGACCGGCCTCTCGATATCAACTTGAAAGAAATCAAAGAGGTGTTGAAAGAATTCCCGGATCGGGCGATGGTTGTTTCTTTAATGGCAGATAATGATAAGAAAAGCTGGCATGATCTAATAAAGCAGGTTGAAGATACCGGTGCACATGGTTTGGAATTAAATTTTGGTTGTCCGCATGGAATGACTGAAAGAGGAATGGGCGCTTCAGTAGGACAGGATCCTGAAATTGCCAGGATGGTAGTGGAATGGGTAATGGAAGCCGCTACGATTCCGGTGATAACTAAACTCACTCCAAATGTTCATTCTGTAGTGCCAACAGGCAAAGCTGTTGTGGAAGCCGGAACAAGTGCACTCTCACTCATCAATACGATTCAATCAGTAACCGGGATCGATCTTGATACATTTGTGCCTAACCCCTACGTTGCAGGAAAATCAGTATTTGGTGGATATTGCGGACCGGCAGTGAAACCAATTGCCCTGAAGTTTCTTGCTACTATTAGCCAGGATAAAACTACTCGTACAGTGCCCATATCAGGTATCGGTGGTATCAGTACCTGGAAAGATGCCGTGGAGTTCATATTGCTTGGCTGCACATCAGTGCAGGTATGCACAGCAGTTATGAAGCATGGCTTCAGGATAATTGAAGACCTATGCGAAGGCCTTAATAATTGGATGGATGAAAAAGGATTTGCTACAATTCCTGATTTTATGGGTAAGTCAATTCCTACCCTTACACACTGGGAAGACCTTGATATCAATTATCATCATGTAGCAAATATTAACCAGGATAAATGTATTCATTGTGGCCTTTGTTATATTGCCTGTGAAGACACATCCCACCAATCTATCAGCCTTACTTACGGCAAACCATACAATACCTATGCAATCAAGGAAGATGAATGCGTTGGGTGTAATCTTTGTCAGCTTATGTGCCCCGTGGAAGATTGTATCACGATGGTGGAACAAAGGGTATCGCCCGATTATGTGAACTGGAAAGATTATCAACGTCTTGGCTTACCCCTGAACGATCATTAATATTAAGCGCAACCATAGTTCACGGACTGGTGAAATATAAGTTGTTCAAAATAATATGGAGTGCTATCGGAGGATAAAAGCTGTAATTAATTATGGATAAGAAAAGACCGCAATGGCAGGAAGCACTCTTCGAGATGACCTTTGAATCCCGTACATTTCCCGGTAAAATATTTGATGTGATCATGCTCATCCTGATCATGGGTAGCATTGTTATCGTAATGCTCGATAGCATTGTAGATTTTCATAATAAATATGGCAATATTTTTCATATACTCGAATGGATA
Organism: Chitinophagaceae bacterium; assembly: GCA_046595095.1. Lineage (GTDB taxonomy): Bacteria > Bacteroidota > Bacteroidia > Chitinophagales > Chitinophagaceae > Ginsengibacter. The sequence goes on along the minus strand of JBKJPO010000088.1, from coordinate 1,207 downwards.
TTTACAATATTATTCACCATAGAGTATCTTTTACGGATCATTGCAGCAAAGCATCGATTCAGGTTTGTTTTCAGTTTCCTGGGTATCATAGATTTCATTGCCATCATCCCCACCTACATTACTTTGCTTATTACTGGTTCACAACCGTTGCTTATGCTAAGGGTTTTACGTCTTCTAAGAATCTTCAGGATATTCCGCCTTAGCCATTTTCTTAGTGATATCAATTTCTTATCAACTGCTCTATTGAGAAGTTTAAGGAAGATCAGTGTATTCCTGATTTTTGCGATCGTACTCGTGATCGTACTTGGCTCATTAATGTATATTGTTGAAAAACCTGAGAACGGATTTACAAGTATTCCCGAGTGTATTTATTGGGCATTGGTAACGATCACAACTGTAGGCTATGGCGACCTGCATCCAATTACACCGTGGGGAAAGGTAGTAGCAAGCGTGGTAATGCTTACCGGGTATGCAATAATATCAGTGCCCATAGGCATTATTAGCGCAGAGATGGCCATTGCCTTCAGAACCCGGGATGCTGGACATACGGTCTGTAGTTCATGCAAAAAAATTTCCAGTGATACTGACGCAATTCATTGTAAATATTGTGGTCAAAAGTTTGATGTGGTTGATGCACTCTCGGGTAACCAGCAGGAAAAGACTTCGGGTAAAAAATAGGTTTGCCCTTCCACGCTTTTTTTAAACTCTGCTATTATTGAGGACCTTCATGAGAGTACATACGTACGCGCCTATTCGAAGTATTTTTTTATATTTCATTGAAAAATATCCTCGTCTTTTTAGCTCATAAAAGTTGAAATTTAAAAAAACCATAAAGAGATATGGTAAAGACAACACAAACTGCCACGAAAAATATTTTTGCAAAAAAAACGGCTCACTTCGCCTGATTAGTTTTATATCTAACAAGACTTATTGTATTTTTAAATGTGGCAATATAATTGTGTCAGGGTTCATTATCTCCGGTAGTTTTAAACAATCAAAAAAACCATTATGGCAAAGAAACAGTCCCCCCCCAAAAAAATTATTAATAAAAAGATCAACGGCCTTACTCCCGCTAACGTTGAGCCAACCGATCAATTTCTTACAACTAACCAGGGTTTAAGAATCAACGATAATCAAAATTCCCTAAAAGCTGGTGAGCGTGGAGCCACCCTCCTGGAAGATTTTATCCTCCGCGAAAAGATCACCC
>JBKJPO010000051.1:0-3159 GCA_046595095.1 Chitinophagaceae bacterium | reverse complement strand
TTTGTCTTTCTTACGTTTCAATTCCTCCTGTTGTATCTTCAACTCATTCTCGAAAGCTTCTTTTTCAACACGCCTTATTTCTTCAAGTTTATTTAACTCGTTTTTGAAAGCTTCTTCTTTCTTCCGTTTTATTTCTACATGCTCATGGAACAACTCCTTTTCAAAACTTTCTTTTTCATTTTGATTTATTTCATCCAACTCTTTTAACTCTTTTTCGAATGCATCCTCTTTCCTTCGTTTCAATTCCTCCTGTTCTTTCTTCAATTCATTCTCGAAGTCTCCCTTTTCAATACGCCTTTTTTCTTCCAGTTTACTTAACTCATTCTTGAAATCTTCTTCCTTCTTCTGTTTCAATTCCTCCTGACCCTGGATCAACTCCTTTTCAAAAATTTCTCTTTCTTTCCGATTTATTTCAGCCAACCCTTTTAACTCGTTTTCGAAAGCAGCTTCTTTCCTGCGTTTCAGCTCCTCCTGTTCCTTCTTCAACTCATATTCCAAAACTTCTTTTTCAACACGCCTTGCTTCTTCGAGTTCTCTTAACTCATTTTCGAAAGCTTCCACTTTTTTCCTTTTCATTTCTTCCTGCTGTTGCTTCAACTCGTTCTCGAAGACTTCTTTTTCAATACGTCTTCCTTCTTCAAGCTCCATTAATTCCTTTTTAAAAGCTTCTTCTTTCAACCGTTTCATTTCTGCCTGCTCCCGGATCAACTCTTTTTCAATAGCTTCTTTCTCCATTCTCTTTACTTCATTCAGCTCTTTCAATTCATTTCCAAAAGCTTCTTCTTTCAGCAATCTCAATTCTTCCTGCTCTTTCCTCAATGCGATTTCCAGCTCATCCTTTTTAATTCTGCTCGCCTCTTCCAATGCCCTCAATTCATTTGCAAAAATTTCCTGCTGAACCCGTTGTATTTCTTCATACTTCTTTTTCAGTTCAATTTCATTTTCTTCATTTTGCCTGAGTTTTATTGCACCCTGCTCTAATGCCAATTCTTTCTCTAAATCTTCCTTTTGTTTTAGTCGCATTTCTTCCTGTTCCTCCTTCAATTCCAGTTCAAATGCCTCTTTTTTAGATTTTAATTCAGCTTGCTCCCTAAGTAATTCATTTTCTAAATCTTTTTTTTCTAAACGATTCTTTTCCTCCAACTCCCGTAATTCTTTGTCGACAAATACTTCTTTCTTCCTTTTCATTTCTTCCATTTCCTGCTTCAACTCGTTCTCAAAAACTTCCTTTTCAATGCGGCCCTCTTCCTTCAAGCCCAGGAGTTCGTCTTCGAATGCTTCCTCTTGCCGGCGCTTCATTTCTACAAGTTCCTGCTTCAACCCGTTCTCGAAATTTTCTTTTTGAATCCTTTTTAATTCTTCCAGCCCGGTTAAATCATTCCTGAGCTCTTCTTTATTTTTCTGTATTGTTTGTTCAAATTCTATTTTCAACTCATTTTCAATAATTTCCTTTTCACATCGACTCTTTTCTTCCATTTCCCTCAGCTCATTTTCATAAGAAAGTTTCCGCATATGTTTCAATTCTTCATACTCCTTTTTCAACTCATGTTCAAAAACTTCTTTTTCAGTTTGTCTTTGTTCTTCAAGTTGCTTCAACTCCATTTCATAAGCAAGTTTTTGCTTTTGTTTTATTTCTTCATTCTCCTCTTTCAACAGGCTTTCAAATAATTCTTTTTCTGCTCGCCTGCTTTCCTCCAGTTTCATTAATTCATTTTCATAAACTTCCTTTTGCTTTCCCTTCAATTCTTCCTGTTCAAGCATTAATTCCCATTCAAAAGCTTCCCTTCTACTGCGTCTCAGACTTTCAAATTCTACTAAGTCATTTTCATAAACTTCTTTTTGCTTTCCTTTCAATTCTTCCTGCTCCAGTCTTAATTCTTTTTCAAAAGCCTCCCTACTAATCTGCCTCAATTTTTCAAGTTCCAATAACTCATTTTCATAAATTTCTTTTTGCTTTCGTTTCAATTCTTCATGTTCCTGTATTAACTCCTTTTCAAAAGATTCTTTTTTGTATCGCCTGGCTGCATCCAATTCCAATAACTCATTTTCATAGATTTCTTTTTGCTTCCTGATTATTTCCTTTTTCTCGCTCAATTCATTTTCAAAAATCTCTTCTTGTTTTAACTTCATGTCTTCATGATCCTGCTGCAACATACTTTCGTACTTTTCCCTTTGCAAACGCCTCATCTCTTCAAACTCCACAACTTCATGTTCATACGCAGTTTTTTGATTACTACGCCGTTGCTCGAGTTCCTTCAATTCGCTTTCGTAATCTTCATGTTGTTTCCGAATTAGCTCTGCCTGTTCATTTCTTGATTCTTCTTTTAACCCGTTTGATACCTCATTAGATCTGTGCTGAAGTTCTTCCTGGGCATAACTGCCATTTCCCTGACTGGCTCCGTCTTCTGAAATGCTGCGGTAAAAATTCCAACCCTGGCTAATAATAAAAGGAAGAATAAAAGCACTACTGCTGGCTAAGGCCATCGTGGGCATCACTACATCTGTAAGGTTATAGAATAAAAATTGGGCACCGTAAATAAGCATAGAAATCACTATCGTGTATACCCAAAGGCTTTGCATATTTGTATCGACGGGAGTGGTATAAACATGTCTATACAATAATGAAGTAAATGCGATACCTGCAGTTAAAAATGCTAAAAGCTGGCAAACTTTAATGATTAGAAGGGAACTCTGGGAGTTTACCGCAATAACAGAAAGTGAACTAATTAGGATAGCCAGGCAAACGAACAAAATGCCTATAAGTACTGCAGCCATTTTATTTTGCAACTGCATCTTTTTAACCAAACCAAAGGGAAGTTTTTGTGCTTGTTCTTCCATGAAAAAAGGATTTCATTTTAAAGTAGACGTTTTGATCCTGAGAATATCCACGCCGTCATTATGATGCATATTCTTCAATAAACCAATCCTTCAATTTATAGAAAATTACAATATCCGTGCTGAATTTCTTCTCCAGTTATATTTCAAGGACAACTTTATCGTTTCAATGGCATAAAGACAAGGGCATTTTAAGGCGAGGGGAAATTTTTTAGGCTACTGAATAATTCATTAAACTGCCAGTTCACCTTCTCCTGGATTCAGTAATGGGATGCGGGGCTAAAAAATGAAAAATTAGTATCCTTTTCCTATCATGAAACTTAA
>JBKJPO010000138.1:0-11569 GCA_046595095.1 Chitinophagaceae bacterium | reverse complement strand
ATAAATACAGGCGAGGATGCGGCGGGGAAGGTGTAGGAGGCAGTGGTAGTGGCAGTAGCAGTGGGCAGTAGCAGTAGCAGTAGCAGTGGCAGTTGCAGTTGCAGTTGCAGTAGCAGTATGGAATATAGTAACATAATTATTTTCCTACTTACTGAGACTGCCACTGCCTACTGCTACTGCTACTGCCCACTGCTACTGCTTACTGCCTACCTCCCCCAAGCTCCATCCAAACTCCTTACCAATCCGCAATGTGCTCACCTGCAAAATGTGTGTGTAAAAAAGACCTCCGCAAAACCGGCATTGTTCCAAACCATTGTCCTTTTCCATACATGGCATAACTACCTTTGGAATATTCATCTTCTCCCCAGTAATAACTTACCTGTTTTTGTAATTTTTCTCTCAAACCCTGGAAGGCAGGCCTAAGGGATTGCTCAAGAATATCGATGCGCCATGCATCACTTTGTTTGGAAATAACATCGGCTTTATCACCAATGCTGTAACCAATGAGTGCGCCTTTTGTTCCTGCCTGGTTTTGTGTGGCATGATATAGATAATGAATAGGCGTATCCGTTACCATATCAAAACTTTCCTGTTGCCAGAACCTTTCATTAAACAACATGGCATTCTTATTTATCCGGGCATATTGCAATTCGTTGATCGCGGCGATCTTATCCTTTGGAAGCAACGGGTCCCATTTAATTTTTCTCATTGCAAAAGTTGGGACAGTACAGATAATCTTTGCCGCTTCAAATCGTTGTCCGTTCGCACAATAAACAACTACATTTTTCCCTTGTACAATACGCTCAACCGCATGACCCATTCGGATCTTATTTCGGCCGATTTTGTCTGCAAGCTTTTCCGCCAGCATACCATTTCCACCCTTTATTTTAAAATCCATTTCATTGTGTTCACTACTTTCCGCATATTCAGCAAGGGCTGCAAATGCAGAAACATTTCGAATGCTCTCTCCAAAATCGGTGCTATCCAGGAGCTCCCTGAGATCGAGGTCGCGGCCTTCACAACCATTGTTTACCAGGTAACGCCACCAATCCATTTTATCAAGCCTCACTTTATCTTCCTGTTTCAAATGCGCATAGTCTTTCAATATTTTATTGAACTTTGTTTTCCATTTATCAGAGTAATCCCAGGCCTGGTTCTTAAAATATTCACCCCGGTAAATGAGATGGCTATCCATTTGATTTTTTATGAGATCGAGATCCAAATCCGTACAAAGCGCTTTAATACGCTCATGAGAATCGCCTACCCACTCAGCTCCAAGTTCAACTACCAGGTTTTCATCAGTATCGATTTTATGGGAAAATACACGCCCACCGATTCTGTTCCGCGCTTCCAGAATGACAAAATCGATCTTACGCTTTTGTAGTTGATGGGCAGCGGCCAGGCCGGAAAATCCTGCCCCAATAATCACCACCCTGGTTTTGGTATTACCGAAGAAACTGCCAAAACCATTTGATGCAAGGATAAGTCCACCTGCAGACAAGGTGGAATTTTTTAGAAATTCTCTGCGATTCATCATGGCGAATTAGTTTTAGGTTAAGTTGATTGCCGAATGGGAAATAAAAGCTCAATCAAATTAATCTAAAATTTCAGAATTTCAAATAGCCCGCGAAACTTTAAATGTAATACTGCACGTATAAGGATATGCGCAGATGTATTCTTCCTCAGCGGAGATTTGCTAATGAGGTTCAATAATGAATTAAGAAAAGTTTTAAGTTAAAGGATTTTAAAACATCTCCTTTAATTTGTCAACCACAAGATCTACCTCAGCCTTTGTATTATGTTTTGAGAAAGAAAATCTTACCGTAACCTGGTTGGGATTGTTATTGATGGCGCGAATAACATGACTACCAGCATCTGCACCTGAAGTGCATGCACTGCCGCCACTGGCACAGATGTTATTTATATCAAGATTGAAAAGGATCATTTCAGATTTTTCAGTTTTTGGAAAACTAACACTAAGTACCGTGTATAGCGAACGTCCTAATGGATCTGCATTAAACCTGGTGCCCTTAATATTTTTTTTGAGCTGGTCCATCATGTACAACTTCAAAGTCCCGATCTGCGCAGTTTCGCTTTCGAAATTAACGGTGGCAAGCTCCAGTGCCTTTGCAAATCCTACTATCCCGTAAAGATTTTCGGTACCGGCGCGCATATTACGTTCCTGGCCCCCACCTTGCATCATTGGATTGATTCGCACATTTTCATTTATGTAAAGTATCCCAACACCCTTTGGCCCATGAAACTTATGTGCTGCTCCTGTAATAAAATGAACAGGTGTGCTCCTTAGATCAAAAGGATAATGCCCTACAGTTTGCACGGTGTCACAATGAAAAATGGCATTGTACAATTTACAGAGCCCACCCACAGCATGAATATCAAGGATATTACCTATTTCATTATTTGCATGCAGTAATGAGACAAGACATTTTTCTTCCGACTCAGCCAGCAATCTTTCCAGGTCTTCAAAATCAATATGGCCATCAGGGAGAATTTTTACAAATTCGAGCTCTGCTTCGTCATGATGATTGAGGAATTCGACTGTATGCAAAGTAGCATGGTGCTCGATCCGGGAGCTAATGATCCGTTTACAACCGAGATCCCTGACAGAAGCAGTAATCGCAGTATTGCTGCTCTCTGTACCCCCGCTTGTGAAAAATATTTCTGCAGGATGAGCATTTAAGATCTTTGCTACTGACTTACGAGCATTTTCAATTGCCAGACGCGATTCTCTCCCATATGAATAGATAGATGATGGATTGCCAAATTTTTCAGTAAGATACGGCATCATCGCTTCGAGTACTTCCGGGTCAAGTGCAGTTGTTGCAGCGTTGTCAAAATATATTCTATCCATGGAAGAAGTTTAGTTTAAAACGTTTAAGACGTTTAAGGCGTTTAATCGTTCAGGATACCATCGTTAGGTATATAGTTTTTTATTAGTTTACCGACTGTCTTAAACGCCTTAAACGCCTGAAACAATTTAAACAATCATTTCCCTAATGTCCGCCATCAGTCTTTTCGCGATATTTTCTGCAGTAGTTTCAAAATTACTTTCAGAATAAATCCTGATGATCGGTTCGGTATTACTTGTGCGCAGGTGTACCCAATCAGTGTCGAATTCTATTTTAATTCCATCTTCAGTATTGATGGGATTGTTACGGTATTTGGCTTTAATCTTATCAAAGATCGCTTCAACATCAACTTCTTTTTCAAGTGCGATCTTATTTTTAGAAATAAAATAATCGGGGTATGAGCCACGCAACTGTTTGATCGATTTTTTTGAATGAGCCAGGTGTGTTAAAAAAAGTGCGATTCCAATCAGTGCATCACGTCCATAATGTAAATCAGGAACAATAATTCCACCATTACCTTCTCCGCCTATTACGGCATTTACTTCTTTCATTTTTGAAACCACATTAACCTCGCCCACAGCCGATGGGAAGTATTCGCCACCATGCTTCAGCGTTATCTCTTTGAGCGCTTTTGTAGAAGACATGTTGCTAACAGTATTGCCTTTGCGCTTACTCAAAATATAATCAGCAACCGCTACCAGCGTATATTCTTCACCAAACATGCTCCCATCTTCACACACAAAACAAAGCCTATCCACATCAGGATCAACGGCAATCCCCAGGTCGGCATCAAGTTTCCTCACTTCGTTACTCAAGCCTGTCAGGTGTTCGGGCAAGGGTTCGGGGTTATGTGCGAATTTTCCGTTCACTTCCTCATTGATAACGGTTACATCTTTCAAACCAAAGGCTTTAAGCAAAGCCGGAACAAATATGGCACCGGTAGAATTCACGGCATCAACTACGATTTTGAATTTAGCTTTCCGGATAGCAGTCACGTCAACAAGGTCATAAGCGAGAATTGCATCAATATGCTTTTGAAGGTAGGAATCATCAGTACTATATGAGCCAAGCTTCTCAACACCAACGAAGTTGAAATCTCCAGCTTCAACTTTTTCAAGTAATGCTTCTCCATCGGCAGCGCTTAGGAATTCTCCTTTTTTATTTAGCAATTTGAGTGCGTTCCACTCTTTTGGATTATGGCTTGCCGTTAGAACGATGCCACCCGCAGCTTCTTCCATCACTACAGCCATTTCTACAGTTGGGGTTGTACTGAGACCGAGGTCAACCACATCAAATCCGAGGGCGTTCAATGTGCTTACCACTATATTATTTATGAGTTCGCCGCTGATCCTGGCATCACGTCCGATTACAATTTTTTTATGACTGCTGTTTTCCGATACCCAGGTTCCATATGCTGCTGTAAATTTTACCACATCCAGGGGTGAAAGGCTTTCACCGGGCTTGCCACCGATAGTGCCCCGAATCCCAGAAATACTTTTGATCAATGCCACGTAAAGTTGGTTTTATTAGGTGGCAAATGTAAAGAATAAGGCTAAGAAATGGATGGATCAATGGGGTAAAGTGCAGGAAACATACTTGCAAGGGAGCTGTTCCCGGTGTAAATCAAGTGTTTGCAAAAATACATTGTTACTATCCATTGGCTAATCAATTACATCGCCCGATTTTTCTTTGCAATCATAATCAGCCTGGGCGATTTTCGAACATCATAATTTGAAAACTGGTAATCTCCAAAAACTTCAGTGATCTGCATACCCTGGTAAGCAAACATGTCTGTGAAGTCTCCTAAAGTAAATTTTGCGACCTTTTCCGTGAATTCCATGGGCTCATCGAGTTCATCGTCTTCAACAATGATCTTCTTATAAAAATGATCTTCATCAAACCATTTTATTATAAAATAATTTACGTTGTTTAATTCAAGCTCTGTTTTATGCACGAGGTGATCTTCAGCATAGTGAACATTCAGGTAATCCATGATAAAAAAGCGGCCTAATTTCAATGATTGTGAGATAGTACGGATAGCATTATCATGTTCGCGTCTCCTTTCAAAATATCCGAAGCTTGTAAAGAGATTAACTGCATAGTCAAAATAATTTATCCAGAAAGGCAAGCGCATATCATGTTTATAAAAATGGAGTTTATCAGAAGAATGTTTTAATGCCTGATCAATGCTATCACCAGAAAGATCAATACCTGTAACATCAAATCCTTTAGAGGTCAATTGAATTGAGTGCCTCCCCTTACCGCAAGCAACATCCAGTATACGCGAGCCTGCCGGAGGTTTGAGGTGGTCTAATAATTTATCAATGAATTTGGCTGCTTCTGAAACATCCCGTTGAAAATAAAGCTGGTGGTAATAAGGTGAATTAAACCAATCTTTAAACCATGCTTGGGTAGACATGAGGCAAAAGTAACTATTAAACCACGAAGACAGCTAAGGGAAGTCGGAACCAATCTATGTTTCCTATTGTCCGTGGAAACATAGATTACCAACTATATTTATTTCTGTCGCTATGCAGTATAATAAATGCAAGAAAGTTTATTCAGAAATCGCATCATGCTAAGGTAAATTCTACTTCCCTGATACCCCGTTTCTTCCGGGTTTATTATTAACAAGCATCCACTTAGCAGTTTCATACAAAGCGGAAGTGAGTTGAGAAAGAGATTTTTTTATCGAATCAGATTGAGCAGCTGTGATCGAAATATTATTTCCTTTGATTGAAACTAATTCTTCCCTGCTGATACGAATATTTTTTATAAAATAATATTCGTCCGTCACAACGCCAATACTTCCCTCATCATGATGAATGATGAAGGCAGCATTCATTTTTTTCTTCGGACTTAGTAAGTCGCGTCCGAGGGTAGTATTAGTATATGGCTGCGCAAGCATCCCGGCAAGCGTGGGCATTACATCTATCTGTGACACCACCTCATTCCGCCATTGAGGAGTCAATAATCCAGGTGAATAATAAAGAAGCGGCACATGCTCGTCGCTTAGTCGCTGAGATGTCCAACTTTTTGGATACATATAACCTGCATTGCCTTCCACTCCATGATCACCAACGAAAACAAAAATGGTGTTTTCAAAATATTTTTCTTTTTTGGCTGCTTCTATAAATTTCTGGAAACAGTAATCCGTATAGGCAAATGCATTGTATTCCTCCAGGGACTCAAAACCATATTTATTAAGGGTATCATCCGGAATTCTTTTTTGAACGAAATCATTGTCTTCTTCGGGAATTGTATATGGCCGATGGTTGCCTGCAGTTTGAATTATAGCAAAGAATGGGTCCTGCTGTTCCTTCATTACTTTATGTGCTTCGAGAAATAAATTCTTATCGCTGATACCCCAAACGTTCAGGGGAGGAGAAGAATAATTACCTTCTTCATAAATTTTGATTCCGTCAATATTGTTCAGCAGGCCATGGAAATTATTAAAGTCTGTACTTCCCCCGAGGAAGTAAAATTTCTTGTACTCTTCAAAATTATCTATGATCGTATGCTGGTTTATCGCATGGGGATTTCTTGTCGAGAATTTGGATAGCTGAACATCTGGAGTTCCTGTTAAAGTAGCAAATATGCCGCGTGCAGTGCCGAAAGTAGGTGTAAAGCAACGATTGAAGAATATGCCCTCCCGAGCTATTTTATTAAAATATGGCGTCGTGTTTAGTGGGTTACCGCTCATCGAACTTTTGTACATGCTGAAGCTCTCACAAATTACCAACACCACGTTCGGCCTATTTTCCAGGGAATGGCTGTTTGGCTGCTCAGTACGCTCATACCCGCCCTTAATATTATCTACAGAATCAAGTTGCAGAAAATCAGCCATCTGCTGGTAGTGTTCTTTAGCCTGCAATTCATCGAATGATGGACTACGGAATTTAAGCGTAGTGAAAAAATTCTGGAAAGGATTTAGGGCCAGGTATGATTTGAAGTTATCATTTAGCTCGAATGCCTGGTTCCATTTTAAGGGCTTTATTGAAAAAATCCCAAAGAGACACCAGCCGAGCAGAAGAACAGCAAATAGATGCCAGCCTCTTTTGTAGGTTATCTCCTGGAGGTTATTTCTTAAAAATACATTTACGTGCGTTTTCCTGAATAACCTTGCGATAAGGATCACAGAAAGTGCCAGGCCAAATAAAATCCAAACCATCGGGTAACTTTGCCAAAGCATTTTGAAGGAGATTCCCGGATCCTCTGCAAAATTCAATGCACTTGCATTAATTCGTGTATGATTATAACTAAAATTTCCAAAATCTGCACCGAAGAAGAATAGCACGATAAGTGTTGCAAATGCAAGATAGATTGTCCAATACTTTTTATTTCTTTCCGAATAAAACGGAGAAAATTTTCTGCGAACTGATATTAATGTTATGGGTAATAAGATCATCGCAATCCAGCGTAAATCGAAACGGAATCCAAGCCAAAACGAAGGTAGAAGAGAACTGAGTTCTATATCATCAGGCTTGAATAAAAAAACTGTTGCTACCCGAAACATCGTGAAGATCACCAGGTAGATGGTCCATAACCTTACCACCCATTGAATGGTGATGGGCACTGTACGCGGTATCTTTAGGGAGTAGATCAATTTTGGTAATAGTGAAATAACTGGCAAATATAAAATACTTTTATTTAGTCTCAATTCGCCTTAGTTCCTGTTTTTTTATTATTGAGCATCAGATACTTGGCAGTTTCGAGCCAGCCAGAGGTTAGGAGCCTCAGGTGGGCAAGGTTAGCGGCAGCAGAATCCTGTACTTTATCATTGGCAACCATAGAAAATAGTTGCTCATTCCCATCTGTTAAACGCCGGATATAACAATATTTGTCCGTAACCAAACCTGTCAACCGTTTATCAGGATCAAAAAGAAAAGCTTTATCCGTGTTATTGAGGCTACTATCTGGTTGCAAAAACAAATTTCTTCCCATACTATTGTTCCTATAAGCAATGCCTGCGATACCAGCAATCGATGGCAAAACATCAACCTGTGAAGCGATCTGTTCATATTTCGCCGGGGCCACAATTCCTGGAGCATAAAATAACAGCGGCACATGTAGTGCAGTCAGGCCTGCATCAGTATAGCTTTCCGGCAAAATATTTCCTGCCCGACCAGGGATACCATGATCACCTATGAAAACAAAAACTGTGTTCGTAAAATATTTCTCTTTCGCTGCTACTTCCATGAATTTCCGGAAACAAAAATCTGTGTAGCGGAAAGCGTTTAGCTCGCGATTGTTTTCGAAACCGTATTTATGTAATGAATCCTCCGGCAGCTCAATGGATAAGAATTCCATTTTATCTTCTAACGGTATCGTGTATGGGCGATGATTTCCCGCAGTCTGGATGATGGCAAAAAATGGCTTTGTTTCTTTGCCTAATACACCATTAGCTTCCAGGAAAAGTTGTTTGTCGCTTATACCCCAAACATCAATTGCCGGAGCTTTATAACTGCCTTCTTCATAAAGATGAAGTCCTTCGATATTGTTATTAAGCAATCCCCTGATATTTGCCCAACTAGTGCTGCCACCGAGGAAATAATATTTTTCATAACCTGTAAAATCGTTAATAATCGTATGCTGATCTACCGCTGCAGGGTTACGGCTAGCAGTACCCGGAGCGGGTTCCACATCGGGTACACCAGTAATGGTAGCCCACACACCCCGGGCAGTACCATAAGAAGGCGTGAAACAACGGGTAAAAAAAGCACCTTGTTTACTTAACTCATTAAAATATGGCGTAGTATTTAATGGGTTACCCCACATACTACTTTTATAACCACTAAAGCTTTCACAAAGCACGAGTATGATGTTTGGATTTTTCCAGGCTCTGTGCGAAGCAGGATAATACCGGTTGAAATTAAGGTTTACTGAATCCTGGGTGGTAACTCCGAGATATTTTGCCATAAATGGGTAATACTCCCGTACACTTGAAATATTATACCCCGAATTTTTAAAACGCAGGCTGCTGAAAAAACTTTGGATGGGGTTTAAAGCAAGGTTGGCCTTATAATCACTGCCAAGGCTATACGCATCACTCCATCTTAACGGGTATTGCGAAATTCGTCCGAAAATTGATATTGCAAGAAGAATGAAATAAACAAGTGAAATGAAAAAAGAATTGCGGGGGGAAATGGGTAGAGTCTTTCGGTTAACTCTTGAATAAAGTTTTGCGCTTAACCAGGAGATCAACCATACAAAGAGGATAATACCACCGGTCATCGGTATTACCGGGTAACTCTGCCAAAGCATATCAATTGAGATGGCAGCATCTTTTGTATAACCCAGCACGCTTGCATTTAACCGTTGGTGCAGGTAATCGTAGTTTTGGAAATCAGCTGTATATAAAATTGCAAACAAGAGTGCTGCAAGTGAAAGATAAACCAACCATATTTTTTTGGAAAGAGCTGTTGCGAATGGATCCAGGTTCCGCACTTTCGATAACCAGAATAAAAGTATTAAGTACAAAAGCCCAACCAGAAGCATTGTAGTAAAACTAAATTTATTGTTGCGCATAAAAAGGATAAGACCTGTAACAAATAAAAAGCTGGTAATGAGCCTGGCCAAACTACCTCCGGATATGCGCTTTCCCTTAAAGCGAACACAAAGGCTACCGATGAGAAATATGGGTAACACAACGATGCATGCCATCCTCAGGTCGTATCTGAATCCCAATAAGAAGGCATTGATATTTGCAGAAATACCAGGTAAAGCAGGAGGAAAAATAATAAAGAATATGAAACGCATCAAGGTCATTACCAGAAGTAATAAGCCAGCAGTTGTAAAGGTCCATCGAATTATTGCAGGTATCTTCAAATATCGCATGGCGGCAAAGGTAAGGAGTAGGCAGTAGAAGTAGGCAGTAGGAAGTAGCAGTAGGCAGTAGCAGTAGGCAGTAGCAGTAGCAGTAGGAAGTAGCAGTAGGCAGTAGTATATCACTGCAACTGCCCACTGCCACTTCCTACTGCCCACTACTACCTACTTCCTCCTATATTTGCAACTTGGAAATCATTAGTACCATAAAGAGCATAGACCGGAGTTTATTTTTCAAGATCAATGGTGATTGGCATAACCCAACGATGGATACAATTTTTCCCCTGCTCCGGGAATCAAAACTCTGGATACCTTTTTATCTTTTTCTTCTTCTTTTTGCATTGATCAATTTTGGCAAAAAAGGATGGTATTGGAGTTTGTCGCTGGCAGTTGTTGCTTCGCTGGCCGATCTCATTAGTAGCAGGCTCGTTAAAGAAAACATTTTCAGGTTGCGCCCTTGCAGGGATGAAGCATTAGCAGAGCATTTGAGATTAATGGTTAAATATTGCCCCGTGAGTTCATCCTTTACCTCCTCACACGCAGTAACACATTTTGCAATAGCGATGTTTATCTACACCACTTTTAGGACTGAATTTTCCTCAATTGGAAGAATTGTCTTTCTTTGGGCCGCCATAATCTGTTATGCACAGGTTTATGTTGGCGTACATTATCCAATTGATGTGATATGTGGTGCTATTCTTGGAATAATCATCGGATATTTGCCGGCAAAAGTCTTTAACAGGAAACTGGGCTTAGTATTAACGAAACATAATTAAAGTGATAATTCTTATTCTTCTTGGTTTGATTTTATTGAATGGTGTATTTGCAATGGGTGAAATAGCGGTAGTATCTTCACGAAAAGCAAGGCTTGAAGGCCAGGCAAATAAAGGTGATGAAAAAGCAAAAGCTGCTTTAAAATTATCAAATCATCCTGATGTATTTCTTTCTACCGTTCAAATCGGAATCACCCTCATCGGCATTTTCACTGGTCTCTTTTCAGGAGAAAAGCTTAAAGCCCCATTAGCTGCATCTATATCAAAGATTCCATGGTTGCAAGAATATAGTAATGGAATTGCAACTACTATTCTCGTTATTTTGATAACATATGTGTCACTCGTACTCGGTGAACTGGTTCCAAAAAGAATTGGTCTTTCCCGCCCTGAGCTGATAGCAAAGAACCTTGCGGGCCCCATGGCGATTTTGACCAGGATTGCGTATCCATTCATCTGGTTGTTATCAAAATCTTCTTACATAATCGTAAAGCTCCTGAATCTAAAAGTTACTGATAACCAGGTTACGGAAGAAGAAATAAAAGCCATTATCAGTGAAGGAAGCGAACACGGTGCAATCGAGGAAGAAGAGAAAGAAATAATTGAAAGGGTATTTCATCTCGGTGACCGAAATATCACCTCTTTAATGACGCATAGAACAGACATCATCTGGTTTGAGATGAAGGAGTCAAAAGAGATGATGAAGGAAAAAATTAAGACATACCTGCATTCTGTTTATCCTGTGTGCGATGGTGGAATTGATAATATCCTCGGAATAGTTTATATCAAGGATATTTTTCTTAACCAGGAAGCTTCAATTCAAAGCCTCATGAAAAAGGCATTATTTGTTCCGGAAAATAATACAGCATACCAGGTCCTTGAAAAATTCAAAGGAACCAAAGTGCACTATGCATTTATTGTTGATGAATATGGCACCATGCAAGGGATGATCACAATCAATGATATACTCGAAGCCATTGTTGGCGAGATGCAGGATCCGGATGATGATGAATATGAGATCGTAGAAAGAAAAGACGGAACTTTTTTAGTCGATGCGCAGATCCAGTTCTACGACTTCCTCACCCGTTTTTTCAAAACGGGTGA
>JBKJPO010000108.1:0-2869 GCA_046595095.1 Chitinophagaceae bacterium | reverse complement strand
CTTTAGTGCTACTCGCCCTTATAGCCCCCGGGATAAAGCTATGGTAGAACGAGCTGTAAGCATTGTTGTAATCGGTAAATAACAATGCACAACTTTCGGTAACTGGGAATACACAACTTCGGTAAATAAGGATACACAACTTCGGTAAATAGCAATGCACAACTTCGGTAAATAAGAGTGCACCGTTTTACCATCTCAGGTCGCCTGATCCATCATTAATAGTCCAGCTTTATGCCGCCATAAAACGAGGCAGAATAGTATGGACAAAAAAACGATAGGAAACTGGATCATGTATTATGAAATTCAACGATTAATCAGGGATGGATTAACCCTAAACGCCATCAGTAAGTTTTTAGGAATGAATCGCCGAACGGTAAGGCGATATTCCCTCATGACTGAGGCGGAATATTGTTCTTTCCTGGACAATAAAGAGGTCCGCGATAAATTACTAACTCCTTACGAGTCTTTTGTCCATGGAAAACTCAAGGCCCATTGCGGAGTCAGTGCTGCTCAGATGCACGACTGGCTAAAAGAGTATCATCCTGATTTTCCGCAAACTGCTCCCAAGACGGTTTACAATTTTGTTATGTGGCTTCGCCAGAAGTATAATATTCCGCTTGAGGAACCCGGCAGGGAATTCTTTGTAGTGGAACAACTTCCCTATGGACAGCAGGCACAGGCAGACTTTGGGGAATATCTCCTTAGAAGTATCGAAGACAAACGCAAGCGTATTTACTTTTTTGTAATGATGCTATCTCGTTCGAGGATGAAATTTGTTCGGTTTTCAGAATCTCCATTTACTACCCGTACCTCGATTGATGCGCATGAAGAAGCTTTCCAATTTTTCAGGGGTAAAACCTTCGAGGTCGTATATGATCAGGATCGGTTGTTTTTGGTTAATGAAGGCCTGGGGGATTTACTGCTGACCAAAGAGTTTAAGGATTATGTTTTTGAACAGGAGTTCCATCTTTATTTCTGCAGAAAAAATGATCCCCAGAGCAAGGGTAAGGTTGAAAACGTGGTTAAATATGTTAAGCAGAACTTTTTATATGCCCGGTCGTATTCAGATATAGAAACCCTTCAATCACAAGTACTGGGCTGGCTTCAAAGAACAGGCAATGGCATGCCGCATTCCACCACAAAAAAAATCCCGTTGGAAGAATGGGAAATAGAACAGCGTGAGTTACAGCCCTGGTCCACCGTAAGGCTTCTGCCTTCCTACATCACCCGCAGCATACGCAAAGACAACAGCCTGGCCTGGCAAGGCAATTTTTATTCA
This sequence comes from Chitinophagaceae bacterium, assembly GCA_046595095.1. Taxonomy (GTDB): domain Bacteria; phylum Bacteroidota; class Bacteroidia; order Chitinophagales; family Chitinophagaceae; genus Ginsengibacter. Next base: position 1,590 of record JBKJPO010000108.1, on the reverse strand, counting down.
GTACCACAGGGCACCTATAAGACTAAAGATACCATGGTGATGATATGGTTGAAACAAGATGAGCTTCATGTTCATGATCTGGGTGGCATTTTTATATGTCGGCATAAGATCGTGGAGAGCAAGGGTAACACCGTGATCAATACAGACCATAAGCGGGACAAATCCTTAAAGCTTAAAGAGCTGCTCGCTCAAACGGCTGGCAAGTTCCTCAATCCGGGGCTGGCACTTGAATACTTTGAGATGATCCGGAGAGAAAAGCCCCGTTACCAACGTGATCAGGTTCAGGCTATCGCAAAAGCTATTGAAGGGCTGAACAAACAACTGGTAGCAGATGTGCTGCAAAAATGTATTGATCAACGCTACGCTGGTGCAGTGATGTTCAGACAACTGCTGGCTTTGCAGGAAACAGAAAAAAATTATCCGGTAGCGCCACTTGGTAAAATCATTTTATTGGATAGCAGTAACAATAAAAAGGCAGACACTCAACCGGATAAAAGTGACCTCAATACTTATGAAGATGCATTTGAAACCAGTTGAAGGCGCTCTAAATGAAGATGATCCGGCACAGATAGCGCACTGCCATGGAGGAATGTTGCCGGATCATCTTTGTTTAGAGTGCAAGCCCGCGGCAGCGTATTACATAATCAAAAAATAGATCTACATGAAAATTAAAAACAAAATTGAAACACATTGCAAACAGTTACGCCTAAGCGCTATTGGGGGGCAGGTCCAACAACTTGCAGACAATGCAGCCACTGAAGGTATCAGTTACCTGGAGTTCGCAGCAAGACTACTGGAAACAGAAATAATATATCGAAATCAAAACGACATGCTGCGCAAAGTAAAACTCGCGAAACTACCGGCCAACCATGAGTTACAGGCTTACGATTGCGCGCAGGTGGATGGAATGCCGCCCGCCAAACTTGAGCAACTCAAAGAGCTAAACTGGCTGGAACAAAATTTTAACCTGGTAGTTATGGGGCCAAACGGTGTGGGCAAAACTTTACTGGCGGCAGGGTTATGTCACCATGCCCTACAAGGTGGCTATAGATCTTATTTTAGGACAATGGATCAGATAATGACCGTCTTAAAAACCAAAGAGATCTCAAGATCGGCTATGGCTGATTACAAAAAACTTTACAAAGCCCATCTGATCGTTATCGATGATATCATGATGATTGCAATTGCCCGGCATGATGCCAATGCGTTCTTTCATTTTATCAATGCCCTGCATGAAAGAACATCTTTTGTAATTACCACGAACAAGTCGCCAAAAGAATGGGCAGAAACCATCGGTGATGAGGTGATCACAACGGCCTTATTAGACCGACTTTTATATCGCTGTGAAATCATCAAATTAAATGGAGAGAGTTACCGTATGAAACACCGGAAAACAATCTTTGAAAAAACAAAGTAAAGAACATTACTTTTAAACTCAGATCATGCACCGGAGACACAAAAAGCTGTGCACTCTTATTTACCGAAAACGGTGCATTGTTGTTTACCGACTACACCGTTTTTATTATGCATCCATTGTAGTATTAATCCTATCAGTGTTACGACTGATGCAAATATTGCGATACATTCAGC
>JBKJPO010000032.1:0-2952 GCA_046595095.1 Chitinophagaceae bacterium | reverse complement strand
GTTCTGGTTGATAGTCAAAAACTGCCCATTACAAAATGCCCAGCCCACGGGCGCGAAGTTAAAACTTACAATGGAAATTTCGCCAAGAAAGGGATCGGTTGCCGGCATAATATTAATTTAAAGAATTGATGAAAGTAAAGATTGATGAAATAACTTGGATAAACAAGCATATTGAAGGTAACACTAAATTTATTTATGCCCATTAAATATAACTAAATGAATAACCGGGGCTTTGAGAAAATAAAATTACTTTTATGCAGTACGACCATTTATAAACACCATTCGTATCATGAGTAAAAGACGTGAGTTCCTAAAAATCAGTTCCCTTGCTACCGGCGCCATGCTCCTTACTAAACCACTCGAATCTTTGGCTGGCTTTTCAAGGCGTTCCGGCTTTCTAAATCGTGCTTTGAATGAAATTGAAATATTTCATTCAAATGACCTGCACAGCAAGCTCACCAGCAATACAGATGGCCTAGGCGGATTAGATAATATCAATCTCTTACTCAACAGACAAAGCAAGAGCATAGTGTTGGATGCCGGTGATTTTCTTGATGAAAATGCTACGCTTTCTGAGCACATGGAAACGATAAAAGCAATGAATACTGCAGGTTATCATGCAGGAACTCCCGGAAACCATGAACTGGCCAAAGGACAAGAATATCTTGCTGCACTTTTACCACATATGCATTTTCCACTTGTAAATTGTAATTATTTATTTAGCAACGAACAGTTGAAACAACAGGTAAAACCTTTCACCATCGTAAAGTTTGGTCGTTTCAAAATTGGCATTACCGGCGTAGGAGTTCAGCTTGATAAAAATTTAAGAAAAAAAGAAAAGATTATTTGCGCCCATCCATATCCTAAAGCAAACGCCGTTGCAAAAATGCTAAAAGAGCAGGAAAATTGTGACCTCGTTATTTGCTTATCACATCTCGGCCAAAGCTCAATTAAAGGATTACCTCAGAATAAAGAATTTGCCTTATCGTCAGCACATATTGACCTCATTATAGGTGGACATGGACGCTCTATAACTGCGGGCCCTTCAATTTACCACAACGAGGATGGACAAGAAGTAATTGTGAGTCAAACCGGGTGGAATGGCCTCATTATGAGAAAGCTCAGTATTGGGTATAATTACGAAGGAAGTCGCTTCAGTATGAACTGTCGTGACTATATCACCGGTTTACATGCTAATGATAATTTCGATGAAGCTTTTAAAAGTCTGACAGCATAACTACCTCGCCTACCTGTTACTACCTGGTTATATTTTTATCTTTCTAAGTGATCTTCCACTCTACCCTTGGAACTATAGTATTTATATAATTAAATGCTATTTCTTTTTTGCCTATTAATTGATCTGCACGAGAAATTACAATGGGCATAGTTAGCGCAGAGTCAAAATCTTTAATTTGTTCTTGCCCAAAAACAGTAATTGTGGTATGGAGTTCTAATGTATATGGAGGCCGCAAAAAAGCAGAGGGTAATGAAAAATTTACCGGGGCAAAAGGTTCAGTTATGGTATTAGCAGCATGAATAGCAGAATCTTTATTTAGATTTATTACCAGGCCAATATCTACAATTGGCTTCCCCCCGGATTCATTCGGTTCCAGGCTGAGTTGAAGAGCATGGCGAAGTTCAGTATTTACCAATACCGCAGTCACCTCAATCCTCTCGGGAATCATTATTCCTCCCGGTGCCAGTTGAGGCGCTATCTGTGCAGCGATGGTAACCTGTTGTTCATTCTGCAAAGCTCTTTGAAGTGTTTCGACGATAAACATGTGTAATGGTAACGCCTTCTCCCACTTGTATTGCGTAGCATCTGCAACGATTATTTCTGGGAAGAAATGTTCAAGGCTAAAACCGTTGATCAATCGTTTTACAGATTCAACAGATGCTGAGTGCAGATCAAGAACAGTAAACTCTACTTCACCTTTTTTGAAAAATGAGCAGACCAATAATGCAAGTAAGGCGTATGGACCGGAACCTGCATAAAGCACTTGTATGGGTCGTGAGCTTTCTTGTTGTAATAATAAATGTAAGGCCTGCTTTAATCCCTGTAAGAATTTCCTGGTACGGGCAAGATCGAATGCACATTTTGCAGCCACGATGGGTGATACTGCAAGTCCCGAGGGGAGATAAGTTCCCTTCGTAAGAACCTGGTCATCGGAATTTACTCCACCCAATTGAACAAAGAGCAGGTGCAAATGTTCAACTGCCAGTTTTATATCCCCATAAAAAGAATTTGGATCAAGAATTATTCCTGCGTAGTAAGTCAATTGTTCTTGTAATGAAAGATGGCTAACTACTTTTAACATGTACAGAATGATTTCGACGCAACTTACGATTTCTGTAATTATGTAATTAAATTAGTCTTCTTTATTATTTCAGATGCCAAATAATTTGACGGCAAGGATCATAGCCTTAACCCGCGGGCAAGTACAAATTTATTTCCTGAAACGTTTACTCACCCACCTTCAAAATATAGTTTTTTAAATTTTGGTATGATTGCTACAACTTCTCTTCAGAATTTAGTTCGAACTTCACAGCTTAAATTGCTTTGAATGCTTCAACGTTTTCTTACGCTGCTCCTATTTATTTTTCCCCTGCCTTCATTTTGCCAGGATATCCTGGTAAGTGGAACTATCATCGACAAAGACAATAAACAAAAAATCGAATTTGCAAATGTCGTTGTGCTAAAGCTGGCTGATAGCAGCATAGTAAAAGGAACTGTTACTGACCGTAAAGGGAAATTCGAGATAAGCGGCCTGGCGCCCGGAAAGTATTTTTTGCAAAGTACCTTTATCGGTTATGAAAAATCATTAACTACATTCTCTATTAATGCAAATCAACCTAAACAAAACCTGGTTGATGTAACTTTTACTTCCTTCATTGTTGCTGGAAGAAAGTAGATCTCAACTACTCCCAGGTTTTGTTTAAGTTGATTTGCAT
>JBKJPO010000431.1:0-3839 GCA_046595095.1 Chitinophagaceae bacterium | reverse complement strand
GAACCTTTGAGGTATGATAACCGGCCATCAAATATCCTGTTTACGCTTGTAGTATCGTCAACTTTTACTGATCCTCCCTGTATTGAAGTGATGACATTGATTCCTGCCCGGCGGTTACTTAGTATCGATGCAGGGTATTTTTTTTCCATGTGCATCCTTGCCAAATGAGTGGCAAATCCTTCGTTGAGCCAGATATCTTCCCAGCTTGCACAAGTTATTTTGTCACCAAACCATTGATGACCAAGTTCATGAGCCATTAGGCTCTCATCTGTCGAGGAGATGAATGTAGCTGTCTGATGTTCCATTCCTCCACCCCAGTTCCACTGAACATGGCCGTATTTTTCTTTTATAAATGGGTAATCACCAAAATGATTATGGAACAGGCTCATAGCCTCGAGAACATTTGGGGTGTTTTGTTGGAAATTCAAAAGGCTTTCAGGATAACAATGGGTTTGCATCAACAAGTTTGTTGCGCCTAGCTGTACATACCTATCGAATACTACATAGTTTGTAACAGCAAATGCTACCAGGTATGAAGCAATGGGATACCGATGTTTCCAGTGGGTAATCTTTTTGAGGCCACCGGGCATCAACGTTTCTGATTGCATCAGTCCATTTGAGGCTGCCTTAAATTGTGCAGGATGAGTAACCAGGATATCAATGGAATCTGCTTTGTCATCAAGTCCATTTTTGCAAGGCCACCAATCCATACTTCCATATGGTTCACTTAGTGTCCATATTATTGGAGTACCAATATGCGTAGTTTGGATAAAAGAACCAAAGCCGGTAGTAGTAGGAATGCCTTTATAAAAAATAGTGATTGAATCAATTGCGCCGGTGTTTAACTGTGCAGGAAAATTCGCCCGGAGGATATGGCTGGAATGTTGGAATACAAGCTTATTGTTACGTTGCTTAACGCTATCAACAGTCAGCTCGTTTCTAAGATCCAATGAAATAAAAGTAGCAGGGCTCGTAATTTTAAAACTTGGGGTAACCTTCCCTGTTATGAATCGCACAGCCGGGTTTACTTCCCATTCACAACGGTAATGGCTAACATCAAAATTTGCCGATGACCCGGAACGCCTAAAAAGATTCGAAGAACGTTCATGATTCTGTTGTTCCATTCTGGAAATCTCCAAAACGTCTTTACAGGTTTCATTCGCTAATTGACCTGATGACCGATGGAAAATAAATGACAATACGAGTAGAAGTATGATGCGCATAATTGAAATTATCCTTTAAATATCACTGATCAGAAGGTTAAAGTTCTCCTTTTTATAGGAGTAAACAATAGAAAGCGGGTCATTTCGTTATGGCAATTGGCTAATTCTTAACAGCATTTAGCAAGGATTTTTTTTCCTTTGCACTCGTTTAATCTAAAATCTATGAAAAACACCGTTTTACTGGCGATGCTCTTAGTGTTATCTCAATTATCATTCAGCCAAAATTCATCGTGGCGCAATAGTAATTCTTCGCTTACAGCGGGAACTATTCCAAAGAATAAAAAAGCAAAGCCGGTTATTATTCCCACAATTGTATCTGCCAACGTAGAGTTCCCTTCCATTTTCAAAGACCATATTGAAAAATCGAATGCCTACGTGGAAAAGTTTAGCAAGAACCGCCGGGATTACCTTATTAGAATGCACAATCGCGGCAAAAAGATATTTCCTAAAGTATCTGCAATATTTGATAAATATGATCTGCCCCAGGAATTGAATGTATTGATTGCCCTGGAGTCTGCTTTCAATCCCAATGCCCGTTCAAGTGCTGGGGCTTTTGGTTATTGGCAATTCATGGATGATGTTGCAAAAGAATATGGCCTATCGATAATATCAAAATCAAAGACCAGCGGAAAACTCACTGCTAAATCAACAAGATCAAAAAAGAAGGACGACCGCAGTAATTTCCAGAAGTCAACACGCGCAGCCGCCCGTTATCTACTTGATAGAAAACACAACCTGGGTAGCGACTGGTTACTTGTAGTTGCATCCTATAATTGGGGCATCGGAAATGTTACGAAAGCAATCCGCAAAACCGGGATGCCGGATGCAAGTTTCTGGGATATCAAAAAGTTTTTGCCTGCTGAGACCAGGGCATACGTTATGAATTTTATTGCAATGAACGTTGTGTTTAATAATTACGATAATTTCCTAAATAATAATTTACAGTTTGAAGATAAGATGATTGAGCAAATCGAAACAATGGTGGGGCCAGAAGAAATAATTTCGCTATAATTTTATTTATAAAAATATTCTTCGTTACTCCGGCGGTAAATTTTAACTCAGGAGCTAAAAACAGGCAAAAGAGATTTTAACTGTAGGCAAAACGTTTATGTGGAAATGAGATTAGCTGGTGCATAAAAAACCCTTCCTGTAAAGAAGGGTCCCCGATTTCTTCAGCGTTTTGATTTACGGCGATGGCGGCGAAGGCATCTTACTCATATCCATATGCAGTACATTCCACCGATGGCCATCCAAATCAGCAAAACCACATCCATACATCCAGCCCTGGATTTCTTCAGGTTCGCCAAATATGGTACCGCCCGCCTTTAATACTTTGCTGGCCATTTCATCTACTTCCTCTCTTGTTTCTGCGTCGATGGAAAATAAGACTTCAGTTGCTTGTTTCGCATCTGATAATTTATTTCTTGTAAAACTGGTGAAAGTTGCTTCCGGGAAAAGCATCACTATAACACCTTTACTTCCTACCATTAGCGAAGCGGAGTCGTCATTATTACCATATTTGGTATTTAATGAAAATCCAATTTGCCTGAAAAACTCTTTTGATTTTTTTATGTCTTTTACCGGCAGATTGATCCAGATTTCTTTTGTCATATTTTTTATTTTAAAATTTTGGGAACCACCAAAGCACCGGGCAGAAGGAACACTAAGATTGCTCTCCTATAATTTTCCAATCTTTGTGCTCAATGCATTAATCTGTTATTGCACCCGCATTACCCCTTTCTGAAATTTCTTTCACTATCTCCAGTGACTTTGGAAAAGTTTTTTGGAAATAATCTTCCATGTCTTCGGGAGAATTTAATTCAATAGATAATTCAGTTTTTCCATCTGAATCTTTTAAGTGATAGATTTCTTTTGCATCTGACCATTCTTTATATTTTTCTCCAATAGGTTGCTCAACACCTTTACTCACGATGCCCAGGTGTTTGAATGCCATTAATTGGTTTGTTACTTTTTTTTCTATGATGCTATGCATGCCATCGCCCTTTGCATCAAGAAATTGAATTTTACTCCCCTCGTTCCAATCACTTACTGCATAAGAACCTTCAGTAAAAACTCTTGTCCATTCACGGTAAGTTGTATCATTCCAAAGTGTCTCCCAAACTATTTGTTTTGGAGCATCGATTTTGATTGAGAAATTTAGATTCTTCATTTTGTTAATAGTTTTGATTTTTACAAATCATTGTTTTATAATGCCAAAGTTACAACCCTCTATTTTATTCTGTAGGGTGTGGCTGCGACTTTTTCAGAGGTTAGATGCGACGAAAGCTTATAATTCTTTCTTGCACCGCACAAGAATTTCTCCCCCGCCCTGGTATTATTTACGTCTCACCATTTTGTTGATTAAAATTATTTCATCTTGCATGTATGTCTGTAGTTTATATGTTAGTTTAGAATATTGGATGCACAATTCTATGACTTGTTTCACTTTGCTGGAATTGAAGTTGCTTTGTAATGATAAAAATTTCGAACCAAATCAAATTTGCCTGCAGTACTTAGGCATGTGTAACTTTACAACAAAAGAAGATATTTATTTAGTATTCTAAAAATTTGTTGCATGCATGTTCTACAGGCTTCACCGACATTCAATTGGAAGGT
>JBKJPO010000385.1:0-5205 GCA_046595095.1 Chitinophagaceae bacterium | reverse complement strand
ATCACAAACCCACTCTTAACCCAACAACCTCTTGAACCTCTTAAACCTCTTGGACCTCTTAAAACTCTTGAACCTCTTAAACCTCTTAAACCTCTTGAACCTTTAAACGTTTTAATCCTACTTTTGTACCCGAAATGAAGATATTAGATTGGTACATACTCAAGAAAAGCCTTAAGGCATTTTTCTTTTGCATTTTACTGTTGACGGTGATCGTTGTGGTGGTTGATATCAGTGAAAAAACTGATGATTTTGTTAAATCAAAGCTCAGCATTTCGCTAATAATCACTGAATATTATTTTGGCTTTATTCCCAGGATCACAGCGATGCTCTTTCCTTTATTTGTATTCATATCAGTGGTATTTTTCACTTCATCGATGGCGTCGAAGAGTGAGGTTATTGCCATATTAAGCAGTGGTGTAAGTTTCAGGCGTTTTTTATTTCCATATTGGGTTAGTGGTATATTGCTGGCGGGTTTGTTATGGTGGGCAAATCAATATCTCATACCAAGAGCGAATGAAAAATGGGGCAGTTTTGAAGCCACTTACATAGATCCGAATTTTGGGGATAATAGAAATACCAAGTACATCACCAACTACCATTTTAAGTTGGATTCATTTTCTTATGCCGGAATCCGGGGTTATGACACAGTTTCCAAAATCGGGAATAATTTTGTAATCCAGACTTTCAAAAATAATAAACTGGTTTTCAATTTGCGGGCTCAGCAAATTTTATGGGATACCATTAAACGAAGGTGGCGTCTTGATAATATTATCGAACGCAGGATAGATGGCTTAAAGGAGCAATTAACGAAAGTAGATTCGCAATTCGTGAAGTATAATTTTTTTCCAAACGATCTTCGCAGGGATGAGTATACGAAGGATAGGTTGGCTACTCCGGAACTCAATCGGCATATTGAATTGGAGAAGCTTCGTGGTTCCGGCAATGTAAGTTCGTTGCTTGTTGAGCGTTATGTTCGTGATAGCATACCTGTAAGTGTTTTGATCCTGACTTTGATCGGTGCAATTCTTGCTTCGCGAAAGATCCGCGGAGGCAGCGGCTTTCACCTGGCAATGGGTGTTATCATCAGTGTTCTCTATATTCTTCTCGGGCGTTTTGCAAATGTATTTGCGATCAAGGGCAATTTCAGCCCGTTTCTGGCAGCATGGACGCCCAATATCGTATTTGCAACCCTGGCGCTTTACCTATATATCAAGGCGCCTAAATAACCCTTTTTTCAGTAAGATTTCCGGGAAGGTATTGTTTAAGGGCTTAGGCTTTTTGTGTTTAGCGTTTATGTAGGGTTTTCATTGCTAATGTTTTTCAAATTCATTTGTTTAACATCTGCCCTGTTAGTAACTTTAGGTGATTCATTCATCTACTTCCGGGAATAAAATAAATCATCATAAATATTTTTTTATGGGCGTTATCAAAGACAGGTTTAAAGAGCGGGCAGACATTGTTTCCGCAGAGGTAAAGGAGATATTGAAAGAGCATGGCAATAAGAAAATCGGGGAAGTTGTACTGTCCCAGGCATACCAGGGTATGCGAGGTATGACTGGCCTGGTTACAGAAACCTCATTATTGGATGCACAGGAAGGGATCCGGTTTCGCGGCTACTCTATCCCGGAATTGCAGCAAAAATTGCCTAAAGCTCCTGATGGTTCAGAGCCTTTACCCGAAGGATTGTTTTATCTCATGCTTGTAGGTTCACTTCCTACAGAAGAAGACGTTCATCACCTTACCAGCGTGTGGCAGCGTAGGAGCCATGTTCCTAACCACGTATTCGCAACTATCGAAGCACTACCACTTTCCACGCATCCAATGACACAATTTGTAATTGCGATTATGGCATTACAGACTGAGAGCCAGTTTGCAAAAAAGTATGCAGCCGGGATGAGTAAAAAAGATTATTGGGAAGCCGTTTTTGATGATTCGATGGACCTGATTGCAAGACTACCACGGGTTGCAGCATATATTTATCGTCGAAAATATAAAAATGGGGAGCATATCCAACCTAATGGTTTACTTGATTGGTCGGGCAATTTTGCACATATGATGGGTTTTGAGGATGAAGCTTTTAAAGAATTAATGCGTTTATATATGACCATTCATGCAGATCATGAAGGCGGTAACGTTTCCGCACATACGACGCACCTTGTGGGCAGTGCGCTAAGCGACCCTTACCTAAGCTTTGCCGCTGGAATGAATGGTCTTGCCGGACCCCTCCATGGGCTTGCAAACCAGGAAGTAATTAAGTGGATCTTTGAAATGCGTGAAGATCTTGGAGCAGAATCACCAACTAAAGATCAGATCGCCGAATACGTAAAGAAAACACTTGCTGAAGGAAAGGTAGTTCCGGGATATGGTCATGCTGTGTTGCGAAAGACAGATCCTCGTTTTGAAGCACAAATGGAATTTGGAAAAAAGCACATGCCTGATGATCCGCTTGTGCAAACGGTTTGGAACATTTACGAAGTTGTACCTCCAATACTGGGCAGCATGGGAAAGATCAAAAACCCGTGGCCGAATGTTGACGCACATTCCGGTGCATTATTAGTACACTACGGTATGAACGAATACGAATTTTACACTGTATTGTTTGGGGTATCCAGATCACTGGGTGTATTAGCAAGCCTCTGTTGGGACAGGGCCCTGGGTTTCCCCCTGGAACGCCCTAAATCTGTAACTAATGCTCAAGTCAAATTATGGCTTGAGGGTAAAGAAGAAATTTGGGGAGAATAATTACAGTTGGACATAAGCTACTAAAAGCATTAAATAACTAGCACACACTCTGCCAGGTGTATCTCACCAACTTATTTGCAATGAAGAATTGATTTTGATGCTTGGATAATATAATTATCTTTAAGATTACCATTAAAAATAAACATCATGAGAAAATTTCAATCGCTTTTATTAATCGCGCTGGTTACTTTCCTTTTTAGTTGCGATAATAATAATAAAGAAAAAGCAGTTCATACCTGGAATGAGGCAGAGCGTAGCACTTATTTGAAAACCTGCACTGAATCAGCCGCAGCACTGGGAGACAGGGCTAAGCCTTATTGTGAATGCTCACTTGTAAAACTTGAAGTGAAATATCCCGAAGCTAAAAATGTCGGAAATCTTACTACTGCAGAAACAGAGGAGATTGCCAAAGAATGCCTGAAATAAGATTAGAATTTGCAATACATAATAAACCCGGTTCAGGAGCAGCCGGGTATTTTTTTAAATAATTTTTCAAATACATTTCAAATGAAATGCATCTTAATCCTTTCTGTAACAATAATGTTATGTATGTCAGTGGGAGCGCAGGTAAAAAAGCAGGTCAACCTGCCAGATTCCAAAGGCGGCCTTCATTTGAAAGTTTTTAACCAGGCACTTGCCAGTGGTGATGGAACATCAGCGATTTACGCGTTGAACTCCATAGTGGCGGAGCAAGGTGTTACAAGTCCTTATGCAGATACACTTGCCATGCTTTATCTTCAGCAAAATGCGTTTGTGCAATGTCTTTATTGGGCAGAAAAAAGACTTGTGTTGAAGCCAGCTGACAATGCTTTACTCGAGATGAAAGCAGTGTCATTGGAAAAACTCCAACAGCCCGTAGAGGCAATCAATACGTTTCAGAAATTGTTTAGCCAAACCAGCAATCCTTACCACGCTTATAAACTCATGGAATTGCAATATGGTATTAAAAGATTGATAGAAGCGGTGTCAACTGCGCAGGCAGCCGAACGATTGCAATTCAAACCAGAAATGATGATGACCTATGCAATAGACCAGAACAAAGCCGGCCGGACTCCATTACTTGCCGGAATCTATAATATTCATGCACTCGCGCTTTATGACCTCGACAAGAAGTCTGAAGCAAGAGAATATTTTAGTAAAGCACTCGCCCTTGACACAGGGTTTGTATTAGCAAAGCAAAACCTTGAAGCGATGAAGATCGCTGAAGGGGCTAAGAAATAATTGCGGAAGGCAATCGAATCTTGAAAATATCGCTGAAGTTGCAAAACCAACTGTTCATAGTAAAGGACGAGGAAGGTTTTATGGATTTCCGAACAGTTCTGTTAAGAAATTCAACACTAAGAATTATTACGCTTTGAGAATCTAAATAATTTATTTCTCCTGGTTATAACCAAAACTAACCATCCATTGAATCCCAAATTTGTCTGCAAGCATTCCAAAGTAAGAGCCCCAAAAAGTTTTACCAACAGGCATGAACACTTTTCCACCCGGTGATAATTCATTAAATATTTTGTCGGTTTCTACTTCACTTTCTGTGCTGATGGAAATAAAAATGTTAGTACCGATAGTGGCTTTTTCGACAGATTCGGGTACGTCGCTTCCCATAAGGATAGTCCCTCCTCCGATTGGTAAAGAGACGTGTACAATATTCTCAGCTTCATTTTCTGAATATGGATGCTCGGGTGGCATATCTTTAAAACGCATTATCGTAACGAATTCACCCCCGAATACTGATTTATAAAATTCAAATGCTTCTTCACAATTTCCATTGAAGTTTAAATAAGGATTTAAAGTTGCCATTTTTTTATATTTTAATATTATTAGTGATTCAACTCATTACGATGCTCTCCCCATGGTAGGCTTGTACAAAGTTATAGGATACCATCTAACTTCTGGGGGTGTTAATGCGGCAATTTTACGGCGAATTGCGACTAAAGCTTGCTTGCGGTTCGTTTATATTTCCGGTGAAAATAATAATAAGAAAACCCTGTTCCAGCTACCCCGATGATAGAAAAAGCGACTGCACCCATCGGGTAAATTTCAGACCACTTCAATTGTATTTTGAATATTTCTTTACTCAACATTACACCTACACTCCCCAAATAGCCAAAGGCATCAGCTATGTAAATAAGAAAACCAACGTTGCCGGCTACCCTGAATGTTGCGATCATTCTTTCGAAGAATACACAATTGAATGGAATATAGGCCATGTACAGGCCCAGGCCCACAAGTGTCATCCAGGTTACCGGATTTAGATTGCCTGATAAAAACATCCATGAAGAAATTCCTGCCAGGAGAAAACCCGCGAGGATTACAAAATGTATGATGCGGAAAGCAAGCATATTCTTTTTAACGATCACGAGTAAACTCATCAATGCTAAAACCAGTAGGGTAGTGGGTAATTCTGTTTTTGTAAAAATACCCGCCTGGCCTCCATAACCTAATTCGTTCCAGATGTTTCCC
>JBKJPO010000359.1:0-2646 GCA_046595095.1 Chitinophagaceae bacterium | reverse complement strand
TAAAAATAAACGACCGGAAATTGCTTTGCTATTTCACCACCGACCTGCCAATCCCATTTCCCCAAGGCATGGTGATATTCATTATCAAATTTTAACTGGAAAGTTTCTTCAGTGCCAACTTTACCACTCAGATGTAGAATGTCAGAATATTCAGGCTCTCCAAAACGGTAAAATGTCCACGTGTAACCTAAGCCTGCTGTAAGCCCGTTATCAGGTGAAAAATAGACTACTGGAAGCGGGAGGGTCGTGTTGTATCGAAACGATTGCCTGTTATACTCTACTACATCCCGGTTATCCGATAAAATAACTTTTGATGATACTGGTGATGCAATCAATTCAGATTCTTGTTTATTGTAATCATAGATCCGTATTTTTCTTCCTCCGGCTGAATTGATAATCTTATCATCTCCTTTTCCTCCGAATACTCTCACCACAATGGTTTTGGCAGGTTCACCTTCCACCACGATCAAATCATCATCATCGAGGCCATAAATATTCACGCTTCTTGTATCGTCAGGAATAAAGAGCCGGTGAAATAATGGTTCGCCGGAAGGACCATCCTTTGATTTATTCAGATCATGCATCATGACCTCGACGTTGCCGTTTGCAAATGATATGATTTTGAAATATTCACCTTTATTCGATCCAACGACGTCGACATTTTTGGCCAGTAATGCGTAAAACTTTTCAATGCCGATGGGCAATTCATTTCTCCTGTTTTTCAATTTGGCGCCAATCGTATTTCCTGATAATGGGATAACCGCTTTTGGAAATTGCAGGATGGCACTATCAATCACTTCGTCATTCATGATTTGCTGCAACTCCTTCGTCAGAAATTTCCACTGCTCTCTGTCAAGTGAGGACAATAAAAATCGATCGAGGTGCCGTGAGTTCCATGTACCCGTTTTAAGATCGCCGTAATGGAAACCAAAATGCTCAAAACTTTGGATGGCCCATTTCCTGTCGGCGAGATAGGGAATGATGCCATTCCATTGAGAAAAAACGTGATCGCGATCTCGTGGTATAGGATAAAAAGTAGTGCTATTCTCATTTTTAAATCCCGCCCACTTCCAGTTGTCCTCATTCCTGTCCCAATCACCCACCCATATGTCAAAGACACGGGCGCGGGCAAATGCTACCGGATCGACGCGATTGTCATGATCTTTATACAATGCTTTAAAAAGATCATAGCTCCGCACTACATCGTCGGCACCAAAAGTGCCTGACTCATCTTTTTTTTCCTTTTTTGGTTTTTCTTCAAATATCCCAAGCATCCCTCCATAATCTTTTTGATACATCCCAAGTTTGGGATCATCCGGAAGCATAAATAACCTGGGTTGTGCATGCAGAATGCTAGTGTGATCAAGCAAAAATGCCACGGGTATGGCGCCGAAAGGATGTTGGGTGGCAATTAATTGTCTTGACAATCCAACTACAAATGTTTTTCGAAGAATGGGATCAAGTGCTTTTATCGGATCTTTGTGAACACTTCTAAAGACATACGATTTCCCATTACCGCCTTCTAATGAGAGCGATTGTGTTTGCTTCCCTCCACCTCTTCCTTTTGCTGTCAATCCACCTTTTTCAGTATCCAGATTTAAGTAGGGTACCTCGATGGGCGAGGCCCAACTAGTTCGATACAGCGAGCCCAGAAAAATTTTCTTGGTAAGCCCTGCTGCATACTCCGGCGCTGCCACGGCCATTCCGATACTATCCGCGAAGGTGGAATCCATTTTGTGCGCAGGAGTTATCGTTTCCTTGCACGGAACGAATCTCGTATTAAAGGGGGCCTTCGATTGATCGGGATTACAGGATGATTGATACAGCACCATGGAGTATGCATCATCTACCTTTTCATCTTTTAATTCATACGCATTCATCGTCACCTTGCCATCATCGTAATAAGCAAGCTTTACAAATCCAAAAGAATTTGAATGATATACGGTGTTTTTGGATTTGCCTGAATTAATATTTTTAGTTATTGCACCGCTCACAATTTGATATGAGTTTTCGAATTCTAAAGCCTGCAAATCAAAATCGTGCGACGACGCATAAATAAAGGGTGCATAATCCTCCAGGAGATATTTCATGTGATTTGCAAATTCAGTATGTGAAGGGTAGGCCATATCACGGGGAGATCCGATATTTTGATGATATCCTGCAATGAAGGTCCCGATGACCGGGGGTGTTACATGTTGAAGTGTCGATACCCGTCCGCTGAATTTTCCATTACTGATAGCGGGATGATGACCAATGACGAGAACATTTTTTTCTTCCGCTTCTTCTATTGCTCCAGCTAATTGTTCAATGACCTGAGGCTCTACCAATACATCACATTTCGTGCCTGGGGCATATGGACGTTCATATGGATAGATCCACCAGGAGGAATTGATGAAAACAATTTCCATGTTTTTGCCAACTTCAATTATTTCGGGTCCGGGACAACCATCTTCGGGGAAAAATATTTTCTCACCCGCTATATTATTCACCAGGTTTTCCAATTTTTTTATCGTTTTCCATCCATTCTCCTTAGAGGCATTCCAATCTTCGTCACCGGGAGCGAAATACACTTTGGCACGAGGAATATCCTTTACTACATCGAGTAAGGATTTTATAAATGCTGAATCACCAGAAGTTGCCTTGCCT
>JBKJPO010000189.1:0-7276 GCA_046595095.1 Chitinophagaceae bacterium | reverse complement strand
AACCTGCAGCAAAAGAATAAGAAGGATTTGCTCCGAGGAAATAAAAGATATTATTTTTAAAGCGAACATTTTTGGGTGCCACTGCCCAGATGGCCATTCTTACAATGAGTACGTTTGTTTCTGTGGCATCGGCATACAAAGTATTATTATACACGTCGAGACCGTTGATAGCACCTGAGAATGAAATTCCCTGTCGTGCATTGTTCTCCAGGAGATTGTAGCGGATAACGGATGTTACATTAAATCGCTCCGGTATCTGTCCCGCAGTTTGATCTCCACCCGTTGCTACAACTCCACCCAGCCCGTTATTGTGTAAGTAATTATATTGAATCACAGTAGCCTTGGTACGAAAATCAGCGTCTATGCCCCGGGCATCAGTATCACCTGTATTGTACACTGTATTCTGCGCTTCGTTAAATTGGTAAATGGTACTATCTGTGTTGAAACAAAAAGTAGCATTTCCGGAAATGATGGTACCGCATGAGTCAAAGAAATTTCCTTCTACCAATGCTTTGTGAGCCACTCTTACAATGAGCCCGTTGCCTGCAATCTGTCTGAAAATATTGTTCGTGATCACTACATTGGTATTTGGAATCCAGTTGTCTGTTCTGCCATCGCCGAGGTTCTGTCCGAAAGTTGTATTCACATTTCTCAACTCCCAATCAGACCTGAAATTGCAACCGGTTCTGCTTAAATTTTGAAAAGTGCAATTTGTAATGATCACATCATTAAACTTGCTTTGTACCCTTGACCCTACAGTATAAAATCTGAGTCCGCCGTTATATACTGTTCCTCCATCAGCTTCATCATTTGAACTATTTACACTGTCCACGATTATATTATCAAAATAAATATGATTTAATGTGCCTGCATCTTCATTGATAATAGTGATAGCGCTAAATACATCAGCAGATGCAATTACGCCAGGCCGGTAATTAGTAACAATAAGATTTTTTATTTCCAGGTAAGATCGGTTATAAGCAAATACTGCACTTGGCTGTCCCTGCCCCCTGATCGCAGCTGGAGCTGTGCCTCCATATACATCAACTATTACCGGACTTGCTGCGGTACCCGTGTTAGAAATATTAAACAATCCAGTAAAGGTCTGGCCCGACTTAAAGTAAATTTTTGCACCTGTAGAAAGATATGTTGCATTGATCTTGTTCAACGTTCTCCATGCAGTTAAAGCAGAAATTCCATCATTGTTATCATCTCCTTCTACCGCATCAAGATAATAACCCACATTTATCAGATCAGCTACCGGTGTTATTACAAGCTCAGGTTTGTTCAGTGCTTCTCTTGAGGAAAACTCAACAAGATTGTCTGACAGATTAGCATCAGAAACAACCAGCGACGTTAAGGTACCGGCGCCTATTGATTGCTTTATATATTCGGTTACATCCCACTCATAATAATTAAATTTTGAAACAATAACTGATGTAGCCAGCGTGCTGGTTAATTGGGGTGCATTGGCCCAGGTGAGTGTTGATTCTGTCCAGGCATTTGTTGTTGAAAACGCTGCCATAACTGAATAGATATTCTCCAATGCCTTGTTGTTGCAATATAAACGCAACTTTGCTTTGCCAACCTGTGCAAGGGTAATACCCGTGAGGTTGAATTTTAAATAGGCATTCCTGACATTTGTAGAAGCCTCCTTTTTTTTAACCTGGAGTTTCAGATCTGCGCCATAGTTATTACTTACACTAGCCTTATAAACCATTGCATCCTCAATGGGATTTAGCGTTTGAGCCTTAACTGAAGTTAGGAATAGGAAAGAAAATAAAATCAGTGTGATGCTGATACAGCTTGCTCTTTTATTTGTAAAATTGGGAAAGTTCATAGCTGTTAGTTTTGTTGGTAATTAGTGTTTGTTGACATCTGTGTTCTCCGTCTCCATGCTAAACTGGCTTTGATTTATCCAGGATATTCGCAGGCGGGCAATACATTAACTTTTGAAGAAATTCCACTGACTTGTAAGCCCATGAAATTTTCAATAGCACGATTAACCAATTTGTACGGTGGCCTGCAGTTTTTTCAAACAAAACTGTGTCGTAAAAAGAAAACCTCATCCATTTGGGTAGAGGTTTTCTTTGAAAGATTATTTATTTCTTTATAAACTTTGTAACTGTTGATTCACCATCGTTGTCAAAAGCCAGTACATAGTTTCCTTTAATCAACTCATTTACCAACAAGCTAGTTTGTATTGTTCCCGGTTGTACAGTAACTGATTTTACTTGCTGACCCGAAGTATTGTAGATTTTGATTGAGGCACCAATAGCAGCTTTACTATGTGATACACTAATGTTATCAACCACGGGATTTGGATATACTTCTGCACTAATTTTTTTACGACTATTGATGGAAACGATAGCACTAAGTTTTGTATCGCCATCATTATCGGTCATTTTTAAGCGATAATAACCTATTCCTTGTATGGGTGCATTATCAGAAAATAAATAGCTGGCCTGGCTGGTATTACTGGCGCTAACCTGGCCAATTGAAGCAAAATTGCGGCCATCATTGCTTCTTTCAATGGTGTACGACCTTACATTTTCTTCGTTAACCGAGGTCCAGTTAAGCTGTACAAACTTTTCCACAAGACGTGCCTTAAATGAAGTGAGGGTTAAGGGCAAAGCTGCATCTGCGTAGTTTAATGAAATCTTAATGCCGTCAAGATCTGCATTTGGTGTTGTTCGGCCGGAAGTAGCTGCTTGTCTAATGAAAAACCTTGATACATCAACAGATTCAACAGCAGCAGCTGCAGTATACGGAGAGACCGCATCAGGCAAGGGTTCTGTAGCGCTAAATGGTTTATTTACAAACAATTTTGAAGTATCATTATTGGCTCCCGGAACAATTACATAGGCAAGGGTTACCAAATGAGTCGTATTTAATGCATAATCGACAGGTGAATAGAAAACAGGAGTAGTGGTTGCAATTGCAGGTGATGTACCAAGTGCAAAAGTATTTCCCGCTGAACCTTTTTTGATATACACGCGACCTGAATTGTAACTGTTCGTATTAGTGCTTGGCAAAAATCCGGCAAAATATTCACCATTTGACGGTAATCCTCCTGTGGTTAAGTTATTTGTGAGGTTGATTGTATCTCTCACATTCAATAAAAAACTTACATAAACTGTTGCTGCAACTGTTGAGGCTTGTGTAGCGAATTGGGTATAGGCATCTTCTGCACTTGAGGTAGTGGCTACCAAAGAAAGCTTATTGTTATTAGTAGCACTGGCACCGGTAACATAACCCGGGTAGTCCAGGGTTCCTGCAACTACAGGAAGAAAATTGGCCGTACCACTAGACCAAACCCAGGCTCCACCACTAACATTATTGCCGGTACCCGCGGCAGCGGTGAGGGTAAGTTGGCCAAGATTGTAGTTAAAGTCATCGGTAAGTAACCTTTGAGCAAAACTGATTATGCTTAAAACTAGTAAAATACTAAGAGTAATAATTTTTTTCATGTGTTTCTTTTATTTTAAAATTTGTTGTTTGTTTTATGGATTAAAATTGGTTCGAGCGAGTAAAATTTTGGAGCTCATGTGTGTAACTATATCGAAGAAAAACCTCGTCCACCAGGGACGAGGTTTTCTGATAAAACTATTTCTTTATAAATTTTGTAACCGTTGATTCGCTATCATTATCATAAGCCAAAACGTAGCTTCCTTTCTCCAATTCATTTACTAAAAAGCTGCTTTGTGTTGCACCTGGCTGAACTTTGATTGATTTTACCTGTTGGCCGGCATTATTATAAATTATAATTGAAGCCCCGATTCCAGCCTTAGTATGCGACACATTGATATTATCAATTACCGGATTTGGGAACACGTCTGCGGATATTTTTTTGCGGCTATTGATTGATACAATTGCACTCAGTCTTGAAGAGCCATCGTTATCAGTTATTTTTAAGCGATAATAACCGATGCCTTGCAAGGGTGCATTGTCGGAAAATAAATAATTTGCCTGGTTAATATTCTGTGCATTAAGCTGGCCAATAACTGAAAAGCTACGGCCATCATTGCTTCTTTGAATTGAATATGAGTTTACATTTTCTTCGTTAGATGTATTCCAGCTAAGCTGAACATTCTTATCCACCAATCTTGCTTTAAACGAAGTAAGGGTTAAAGGCAGGATTGCATCACTGTATATTGTGGAAACCTTGACTGCATCAATATCGGCATTTGGCGTTGTTGGGCCTAAGGTAGAACTGGTGCTCCCTTGTCTTAAAAAAAATCTTGCCACGTCTGCAGGTTCAATACCTGTACTTCCTACAAATGTAGTAGTGGCATCTGGTGTAGGCTCTGTAACACTTATCGGGGCATCTACAAAGAGCCTTGCGTTATCATTTAGTGCGCCAGGTACAATTGTAAATGCGATTGTAACAAGATGGGTAGTGCCGACGGCATAATCAGTTGGAGCGTAACTTACGCCTGCCGGAAGTTGCGATGGGGTGGTGGCAGAAATTCCAAGGTTAAAAGTATTTGCGGTTGCACCTTTTCTAATGTAAATACGGCCTACATTATATGTACTGGTCGAAGTACTTGATAAAAATCCTGCAAAAAATTCACCACCCAGATTTGTGTTCTCCGCAAGGTTTATTAGATCTCTTACATTTAATAAAAAACTTACATAAACGGTGCCTGCTGTCTGAGCGGCAGATAGAGGTGTATAAGCATCTTCTGCACTTGTTAAAATAGCATTCAGCACCACTTTACCATTATTTGTGCCAGAAGGATTGGTAAAATAATTTGGATAAGTTAGACTGCCTGCCGCTACCTGGATGTAATTACCTGTACCACTGCTGGAAATCCAGGCTCCACCACTAACGTTGGCACCTGCCGCGGCAGCAGTTAACTGGCCTACGGGATAATTAAAATCTTCGGTGAGTAACCTTTGAGCAAAGGTCATCGTGATTAATCCTAAGCAGGTTAATAGAGTAAAAATTTTTTTCATTTGAGGGGTTTTTAAGTTAAAAACTTAAGTTAACGTGAATATTTAAAAATAATCAAAAAAAGGTTATTTTGTCTCAGCCTTACATTTAAGTTTGCCACAGTTACATCCATGTTTCTCCCAGATTAATACTAATAGTTGAGATTTTTTTTATACCATTTTATTTTATCAATAAGCTTACCAGTTCACTCAGCATCCCGTTACATTTTTAATGAAGTAAAAAATGGCATAATCTAAATCTTTTTATGTGAACAACTTCATCGTTTTTTACCTGGGATTGATGTCAATTACGGATCCAATTTCGAGTATGCTTTAAAAGTTCTAATAATAGATAAGACAGCAAATTCAAGAACCCCAATTTACATCTATTATTTCGACTATAAATGTTTGAAATATGAGTGCGGCTCTAATATCCAACTACAACGATTGAAATGGTTTACTATATCGGTTTCAATTGTAGCCGTTTCAAAGAAGTAGTTTTGGAAAAAACAAGATAAAGAGATTGAAGTTTCATGCAATACCCTGTTTTAAAACAGAATTTCCTTGTTTATGTCCACAAAATGCAACTTCAGAAATAAAATATTCCTGAACACCATCATTTGATATAAATTTGTGATTATAAGAGAGTTCAAAGGAAAATTACATGAAAAAGGCGGTAACGATTAAAGATATTGCGTTGAAACTGAACATGTCTATTTCAACTGTATCCAAAGCCCTTAATAATGATCTCTCAATCAGTACCGCTACAAAGGAAAGAGTTAAAAGCCTGGCCAACGAGTGGAACTACATTCCGAATGAAGCAGCGCGGC
Organism: Chitinophagaceae bacterium; assembly: GCA_046595095.1. Taxonomy (GTDB): domain Bacteria; phylum Bacteroidota; class Bacteroidia; order Chitinophagales; family Chitinophagaceae; genus Ginsengibacter. Next base: position 1,511 of record JBKJPO010000189.1, on the reverse strand, counting down.
ATTTCAAACTTAATAAGACGTTTACATTCGGACTTATTATCCCCAATATGCTGGATCAATTCTACACACTTGCTATAAATGGCGCAGAGGAAGCAGCAGCAATAGAAAAATACAATGTTATCATTTCACAATCCCATGAAGATCCTTCCAAGGAAGAGAGTATTGTGGATCTTATGAAACGTAACCGGGTGGATGGCCTGATTGTAGCCATTACAAAAAATACCCAGGATATGTCGCCTTTCCAGAAACTGGAAAATATCGGGATCCCGGTTGTTTTCTTTGCCCGCCCGCCAAAAGATGATTCATTTGATTATGTAACTGCCGATAATGAAGACGGGGCTTTTAAAGCGACTGAATTTTTAATTAAAAAAGGCCATAAACGTATTGGCCATCTCATGGGGCCGGGATCGCTTGCAGTAAGTCATCTTAGGTTGGAGGGATATAAAGCAGCATTGCATCAAAATAATATTCCGTTTGATAGCGAAATAGTTATTGAAGTAGACCTTAACGAAGAATCCACCTTTGAGGCCATGAGCCAATTTATGAAGATGGAAGTACCACCTACCGCAATTTTTACTTTTAAAAATTATGTAAGCCTTGATGCAATAGAATTTCTGAAGAAAAAATTTCCTGCCTTCCTTAAAAAAATTGATTTTACAGGCTTTGGTAACTTACCGCTTTTCCGCTATCTCGATCACAAGCCTTTAGCATCTATCGAAGAAAATTCTTACCTGATCGGGCTTGAAGCAGCTCAACTTCTATTCAGAAATATTATTTCACAGGAAACAGAAGAGAAAGAAAAAAGGCATCATATAAAAATTCCTTGTGAACTGGTTGTACATTAGGTTAATGCTTTTATCTTTCTAATTTGAAATTAGGATCAAGCGCAGGACGATTATCAGCATTCGCTACTTTCCATCCCGTACGATACATCCACTCAGTCATTTTTTTTAGCTTTTTATAATTAATTCTATTTGCTTCATCCATTGGTGTATGATAATCCGGGTGAAGCAAAGTCGAATAAAATATTGCCGGGAATCCTGCACGGGCATAAGGAAGATGATCACTTCTAAAATACCAGCCTTCTACATGATTGGTTTTGTCCCATAACGTATCCAGTTTGAAATCCGGGCCTTCCTTATTTGCATCCATTGCCATCTTTACCAGTTCAGAAGAGTTTTTATGAGGCGATTGAGCGCCCAGCAAAGCTGCACTGTCGGGATGATTTCTGCCGATCATATCACCATTAAGTACAGCAACAATTGAAGATTTAGAAACAGTAGGGTTTGCAGCATACCATTTGGATCCAAGCAAGCCCCGTTCTTCTGCACCATGCCACACAAACAATGCAGACCGGCGACCTGGTTTTTTCTTAAATGCCCGTGCAATCGCAAGCAAGGCAACACTTACAGTTCCATTATCATCAGCGCCATTATAAATTGAATCTACTCCGTATGCAAGTCGTACACCATCATGATCCTGGTGGCTACTGAACATGTATTGTTCAGTAG
>JBKJPO010000087.1:0-2640 GCA_046595095.1 Chitinophagaceae bacterium | reverse complement strand
GAGTAACTACGTTTGCCATCCCTGCGGCGGTAACCCTTCTGTATTGTACTGCCTTAGTTGCGGTACTATCCTGTAATCCAACCGTATGACCAGACAAGTTCCACATAAAATATTTATTCAGGAATTCCGCTCCTGTTCTTGAATCATCGAATTGAACTACCATACGTCCATTAATGGGAGGCGCCGGCATAATTTCTAAAATAACCTGGAAGGATACATAATCTGTTGCAAGCGAAGCACCAAAATTAGGAGCCCTATCGTATGTAAAGATCAATTCATTATTAGCAATATCAACTTTATAACTCAGTCTCTTAGTTCCTGTAACGGTAGTTCCCCAGTTAAGATCTTTCCAGAATGGGAATAAAGCAGGTTGGGGGGCAGCAGTATTTGGCAAGGTTAAAGTTGAAAAATCATCCAGCTTGGTCGTATTACCCGATTCTGTGAGGCCAATAATTCCATTTGTGGACACAAAGAAAGAGTCATAATTCACACCGTCAAATCTGAATTTCTCACCAACAGGTAAGATATTGCCCAGTTTAAAAAAACCATCGTCTCTATTTCCGACAAATATTCCCGGTAAAGTTTGAATTGTATCATTAGCTAAAGTGATACTGCCTGTAGTATCTCTCCATGCAAATGTTGGTTTACTTGGAGCAACGGTACAAGGGAGCGAATTTGCAAAGAAATATCCTGCATTGCCAGGTGCGCCGCCTCCCGAGCTTGGGTAAACAACAGTAACAGTTGTTGAAAGAGTATCATTAGGTTTATTGCTGTCAGATGGGAAAGTTGTAAATACCTTAATATTATAAGTACCGGCCACACTTGGACAGAAGGTGCTGTCGAAAGTTGTAGTTCGGGTAAAACTTGGTGATAAAGTATCTGCTTTTGTGCTTGTATAAGGAGCTCCGGGACCTGTTATTTGATAAGTGATACTGTAATTAGCAAAGTTCATCCCAATATTTCTCACCGAAGCTTTTGGAGCTATACAAAATACCGGGCAATTGGAGAGTACGCCAACCGGGGAAGTAATTGCTGCTACAGTTAGATCATTCGCCTGCTGTGCAAATGGCGTAAATCTATAGAGCCTGTTACTGTCAGGCAGATCTGTAGGTGATATGGTTTTTGATGTAGTCGTGTTGCTTACAGTTGCTGTCTCCCATGCTGTTCCCTGAACTGTACGCACGCTATCACTTGCCGTAGATCCGCCTTTTAAGCCAACCTGGACTGTACTTGCACCTATTCTTGTTCCCGCGGGAAAAGAACCATATCGCATTTCCACAACATTTGTAGTTTCGTATATCCAGACCTGGAAACTTGCCCTGGCCGGCACAATGGTAGGGGAAAAGCTTTTGAGATTATGCCACTGAACCTTTACTATCCTGTTTGGAGAAACGCCTGTTCTTGATATACTTACTTTCGCCGCTCCAGATATACTATCCAGATCCCTCGCAAACGGGGCAATAACATGAACTGTTGCTGCCGTAGTAATAGGCGTAGTTGTGGTAGTTATGGTAGTAAGTGGATTAAATGTCATCCATCCATTTGACTGGATTTTGAATGCATTGGAATTTCTTTCCCCGAACCTAAAATTAAAACCAATCTGAATCGAATCCGATATTCCGCTGTCAAAGCTTGGTAGTACTTGAACCGTGCTGTCACCTACCAGGGGTACATAAGGACTTGTAGTATTAGTGAAAACATAATCACCTATTCTAAAAACCTGAGATTGAGCATTGAAGCTCAGCATTATGAAAACCCCTACCAGGAGTTTCATGAAATGTTTCTGCATGCGACCATTGGGGTTAGTGCGATTCTTTGTAAAATTTTCCATGTGTTAGTTATTAGTTTGAAATATGGTTAAATAAAAAATGCCAGGTAAATTAAGCTGTCACGAAAAGTAGAAACAAATTCTTTAAAGTCACAATTTATTTACATCTTTTTTCTTGATGGGGAGAAGTCGGGAAGACGAACCCGAAATTTGGAAAGACACTATGGTTTGGAGGTACCAAAAATGGGAAAATCTGAAAGAGAGAAGTTCGAAGAACCGGTTACCGATAACTATTAAGGTGCAGACCTATTTTCTCTTGAATATGTTCATAATTCCAGCTAGTTAAATATACAAACGGCCAGTAAAAAGTAATCTATTTTGGATTAATTATCATACATGAAAACGGCGGTATTTGAGGCCTGAAATCTATGTTTTTAATAACAAATTTAAAATTTTGTAACCAGTGTTTCACATTGCCCCGATGCGCAAATTGTTTGCATAATCCAAAATCCCGCAAAAGCGGCATTTGTATTGTTGATACCAGGCTCCCCCTTCAAAATAATCAGTTATGTCAATCTTACTATTTCTTTTTCTAAATACAAGAAGAATGAAAATGAAAACAAAGAAGTATCCGGTAAAATTAAGGGCTACCCGTGACCGTGAGATACACAATTTATCAAACGATTTATGATCTCTCGAAGGAAGATAATAAAAACTTTCTTCTTCCAGGATCTCTGAAGATTTAAAAAAGATACGTGATCAGTGGCGTACCATATAAAGCGATGCAGAAGATGTCATTGATGTTGCCACATTTACTTTTGCCGAATTTGAAAAGGATGATATTTTAAATAATCCCTTATTCTACCAAAGAA
>JBKJPO010000078.1:0-8285 GCA_046595095.1 Chitinophagaceae bacterium | reverse complement strand
CGTAAATGTTGCAAGCGGTCATCTCTCCATGCAGAATAACAGGCGGGTAACTCCTTTAATCCCATACGGGCTCCAAGCCTGTAAAATACATCGAAGACTTCTTGTTTTTCGAGATCCTCGAGTTTTCGTTCCAGTAATTCATAAGAAACGATGGAATAATGAATGAGCATGTAGAGCACATCGCGGTAAGCCCAATCGGGGATTGATTGCTTGCGGCTATTTTCGACACCAGCATGAATAGCAGTAATGCGGTCGATTGCAGAATTTGCCTGTTCTTTTTCTGAGAAAATAATTTGCTTTGCATAAGTAACGGTGGAGAACAAACGATCAATTGGATTGGCCGGAAGCTTACCGGTAAAATATAACCAATCCACTGCCTTATTAAGTGCAAATTCAGCAGCCGATCCTGAAAAAATGAAAAGAATTGTATCACTCTTTCCCCAAATCTTTCTTACAATTGAATTTTCCAGAACAAAATATTCCATATCGTTTTTGCATTTTCCCTCCCCATTAATTTACAAATCCAATCTATGTAAATCCTTTGTTTGTATCAATACAGTATCAGGAAATTTATCTGAGGAGAGGGCATGAATTACATGAATCCCCAATCAAGTACGCGTCTCATGAATACCTTATCCTGGAAAACAAATGTTACCTCATAACTTCCCGTATTGTCTTTTGAAAAAAGATATAAGTAGGTTCTGTGTCCGTCTTTCGAACGGTAAATTCCATTAGTTGAACGCTTATTACCGGCTTTATCTCCGTAACTGAAATTAAGATTATACAGATCGGCATATGCGATAGGGGGGATGGCTAGTGTATCTTTCCCAATAATTAATGTGATATTATTGATCTTCGTTTTTGGAACGTTCGGATAACCGCCATAGTAAGTCTTTCTATCAATCTTTACCAGGTATTTTTTTGTATCAGCATCATCATAGAAAAGTTTATGTTTAGCTGGATTAAACGGTCCCGTAGTAACTGTAGCCTTTAAATTATCGCCTTCAAAACTCATGAAGGTGGGGCCCGAATTGGTGATGGGAATTTTAGTCAATTTATCAAGCACAACTCCTTCGCTGATCCCTGCCATTGTGAAAGAAGAAAGGTCGTTCTTGATTTCTTTTTGCGCCACCCTTTTAATCGCCTCAGTTTTTTTCCTGCTATCAGGCATATCATCTTGCGCTATGGCATTAAAAACAAAGAATAAACTTGCAAGCAAAAATATTTTCTTCATAAAATAAATTGGTTTCAACTTCGAAATTAGTTGAATCGAGGTTAAGGAAAGTTTAAGATATAAGAAAAGCCTGAATAGGATCCTAACTGCAGGCCAAATCAGATCAGCTTATCCGGTGTAATCGGTAACTCCCTGATCCTTTTCCCGGTAGCATGGTAGACTGCATTTGCCACAGCTGCAGCGAAGCCCACAAGCGCAATTTCACCCAGGCCTTTGGATCCCATGGGGTTTGTGTGTGGGTCAGGTTTATTAATGAATATGGCTTCGATCAAAGGTATATCTGCGTGAACCGGTACGTGGTAATCTGCAAAATTATTATTGATATTGCGCCCAAGTTTGTGGTCGAAAACTGCATCCTCCATCAAGGCCATACCAATTCCACCCACCACACCACCAATGGATTGGTTTTCGGCGGTTTTGTAACTCACGATCTTTCCGGCATCGGCAACAGATACTGCACGATGTATGCGGACTACCCCGGTTGCAGGATGAACATGCACTTCTACAAAATGAACTGAAAATGAATACATGGAGTATTGGCCACTATCGCTTGCCGGCTGTGAAGATTTAGTTACAAAAATTTCGGGTGTATTGCTTTTTTTCAATAGGTCGCTGTACGAAACCGCAGCTGATGGATTTGAAGTAATCGAGATAGTACCATCTTTGAAAATAAGATCTGTTGTTTTTGCATTTGCAAATGGCATACCTTCTTTTACTGCTAATTCACTCAACTTCAACTTCAAATCTTCTACAACTCCATAAACTGAGGATCCAAGTGTTGATGTTGTGGTGGAACCCCCCTGAGTATTACCAGGTGGGAGAGAAGAGTCACCGAGTTCAAATGTTATTTTAGAAGCGGGTATCCCTAACAGTTCGGAGGCCAGGGCTGTCATAGATGTAGCAGTTCCCGGGCCACTGTCACTCACCGCGCTTTGTAAGAGAAGTGTTCCATCTGCCATGAGTTTTCCATTTACGCTTGCTCTCCCGCGGAAAGCGCCAAAAGTTCCTGTACTCATCCCATAACCAACGAGCCAATCGCCTTGTTTCATTGACCGCAGCTTTCGGTCACGTTTATTCCAACCAATTCGTTCTGCTCCTTTTTCATAGCATTCTTTCAAAAATTTGCTGGAAAATGGCAGATTTTTTTCAGGATCTGTTTCAGCATAATTACGCAGTCTCAATTCGATGGGATCAAGATCTAGTGCGTATGATAATTCATCGATAGCACACTCCAGCGCAAATGCTCCACTGGCTTCTCCTGGTCCACGCATCCAGGTTGGTGTGCTTACGTCGAGCGGAACAATTGAATATGCAGTATTAACATTAGGACAGGCATAAAGCGACCTGGAAATACCAGTTGTATTCTCGGTGAATTCTTCATACGAAGATGTTTCAGCAACAGCCTCGTGAGTTATGCCTGTTAATTTTCCTTCGCGGGTTGCACCAAGTCCTATCTTTTGCCAGGTATATGGCCGGAAGCCCGACATCGTGAACATCTGGTCACGGCTTAGAACAAGTTTCAATGGCTTCTTTACTACTTTTGCACCAAGCAGAGCGGCTATAACGTGGGGCCATGTACGCAGTGCGCTTCCAAATCCACCGCCAACAAATTTTGCATTAACCTGTACATTGGATTCCGGTAATTTGAAAGCCTGCATGATCGCCTGCTGGGTAGATTTTACACCCTGGGTTTTGGCATACAACATTACTTTGTCATCTCCTTCCCATTTGCCGATAATGCTATGCAATTCCATGGGGTTGTGCACTTCTCTTGGTATCACATATTCCTGTTCAATCTTTACTTCTGCATTTTTATATGCATTGGCTTCACCTCGCAGATATTTTGCTCTCCCGGCATTGGAAGGCGCAGCGGCTCTGTTCATCGAAGCATCCATGTCTGTAAGATGAACAGTCTTATCATATTGAACTTGTACAAGAGATGCAGCATAAATTGCGCGCTCTAAACTATCTGCAACAACCAATGCCACAGGCTGATCGTAAAAATAAATTGTAGCGTCGAAAAATACACGAAGTGGTTGTGCAAGGGTAGGGCCTTTCGACGGTTTGGGTGGCTCCTGGTCTCCCGGCACTTTTGGTGAATTGAGGTGCGAGATCACAGAAAGCACACCAGGTGCGCGCTCTGCTTTTTTGCTTTCTATTGATTTAATCGATCCTTTGGCGATCGTACTTCCAACCAATACGCCGTAACAAAGGCCTTCAAGATCATACTCTGCAGAATATTTCGCAGCGCCTGTTACTTTCAACTTGCCATCTACACGATCTGGTCCTTCTGTAAAATCTCCCATGATGTATTAATTAAATGAATTGTAATAGCAAAAATTGCATTTTTTATTCAGGTCTAAGTTTTTGCAGCAGCCATTTTTAGCGCTTCAACAATGGCATTTGGTGCCATCTTTAATTTAAACCGGTTATGCTCAAAAGCTTTTGCAGAATGCATTTCCATCTCTGCTGCCTGTCTGAAATTCGCTTCTGAAATACTTTTACCCGCCAGGTATTTTTCAGCTTCGAATAAGCGCCAGGGTTTGTGTGCAACGCCACCCATGGCAAGCCTTGCACTTTTAATAATGTTGCTGCTTATATCCAGTGCTGCTCCCACGGAAATCAATGCGAAAGCATAAGAGGCACGGTCACGTACTTTTAAATAGTCAATATGCTTCCGGTAAGGATGTGCAGGTATATCAATGGATAAAATCAGTTCGCCGGGTTGTAGTGTATTATCTTTTTCCGGGTTATCAACTGGCAATTTATGAAAATCCGAAAATTTTATTTTACGTAAACCATGGGTACCCGTAACCGTTACCACAGCATCAAGTGCAACCAATGCCACACACATATCGCTTGGGTGAACAGCTATACATTTATCATTATGCCCAAAAATTGCATGCATCCTGTTGTATCCTTGCAATGCACTACAACCAGTTCCGGGTTCACGTTTATTGCAGGGTAGGGCAACATCATAAAAATAGGAGCAGCGTGTGCGCTGTAACATATTACCACCCATAGTTGCCATGTTGCGTAACTGTGGAGATGCACCGGCTTTCAATGCTAACGAGAGAAGTGGGTGATCACGCAGGATGTTTTTATCTTCTGAGGCCGTGCTGTTCAACACTAATGCCCCGATCTTAATATTTCCATTTACAGAAACAATTTCTTTCAATGGAAGGCCGGTTATGTCAATTAATTTTTGAGGTTTTGCCACCCCTTTTTTCATAAGGTCTACCAGGTTGGTACCACCGGCGATGTATTGTGCAGAGCCTGCTTTCCCATGGGATACAACAGCAGTGCGCTGATCTTTTGCTTTTATATATTCAAAGGGATTCATATTGTTTGCCCTCCTTTTTTTACTTCCATAATGGCATCCACGATATTTGGGTAAGCACCACAACGGCAAATATTTCCACTCATATATTCTTTGATCTCAGTCGCAGAATTTGCATGGCCTTCACGTATGCAAGCAACTGCGGACATAATCTGCCCTGGAGTGCAATAACCACATTGGAAGCCATCATGTTTTATAAATGCTTCCTGCATTGGATGAAGTTTCTCCCCTTGGGCCAGGCCCTCGATGGTATTGATTTTTTTTCCATTTTGCATCACTGCCAGTGCAAGGCATGAATTAATGCGCTTACCATCAACAAGAACTGTGCAGGCGCCACATTGTCCATGGTCGCAACCTTTCTTTGTTCCTGTAAGATGCAATTGTTCCCTTAATAGGTCGAGAAGTGAAGTTCGTGGATCGATGGAAAGGACATGTTTAACACCATTTATTTCCAATTTTAGAGAAACATTTTCGGCAGCAGTAGCAATTTGTTCAAACCAATCTTTTTCCCGCGCCATGGTTAATGTGGGTGGCACAAGTGCAGCAGCCGTAATCAATCCGGATTGTTTGAGGAAATTTCGCCTGGAGTCGCAGGCTTGTTTTGTTTCTTTGTCAGCCATTGGAAGGAGTTTAACCTGTGTTTAAATGAATGTCAAAATAAATTTAAACTTATTTTCATTTGATCCTTCATTTTTATTGAGCTAATAAGATGAGAAAGTATTGGTCGCTTATGAAACGGCTTTAAGCCCGATGATAGAGCCGATAAGGGTGATGAGGAAAAATAAACGCCAAAAATATGTTGGCTCTTTGAAAATCAGGATGCCAACCAGCACAGTGCCTACTGCGCCAATACCCGTCCATACTGCGTATGCCGTTCCGATTGGCAGGGTGAGGGTAGCTTTATAAAGGAGGTACATACTGATTGTAAGACAGATAAAAAAACCGGCAAACCATAGCGTAGCAGTGTTACCGGTAGATTCTTTTGCTTTACCAAGACATGCGGCAAATCCCACTTCAAAAAAGCCGGCTATGATAAGTATGATCCAGTTCATGGTATGTTATATTTAAAATAGTGATAGTTAGCAGGTAAAGTTAAGGGTTAGGGTAGGAGTAGGTGAGATACGGGTATACAGTTTTGTCTTTACAATGAGAACAAAAAGTGCAATTGCTCAAGTAGCTCCTCATTATGGTATGCTTATTGATTTTGAAATAAAAAATATTCTGCATGAAAGTTTATGGTTTGCTCATCAGCATAATGCTCTTCGCCTCCTGTAACCCTGAAAAAAAGATTAAACGATATGCTTCATTACTTCCAGGCAAATGGGAGCTTGAAAAAATAAATGGAAAGTCAATTGAAAAGGGTAGTGGAGCATTACCATTTATCGAATTCAAACCTGGTGAAAAATTCCTGGTTGGTAACGGTGGATGTAATTCCTTACGTGGTATTTTCACCGTTGATGGTCCAAAGCTTGTAATGAATGATATTATAACTACAAAGATGGCATGTCCACAACTTGCGCTGGAAACAGAATTAATCAATCTTATTTCATTACAAACACTCTCATATAAAATTGAAGATCCTGATGAGCTAAAGATTTACGGCTCGGGAAATAAAGTCGAATTTAAGCGGGCAAAATGATTTCCCGGTTGATGTACCAATATCGTTTTCAGAATATTTTCTTAAATGCCTTGCTTTATTCGAGTTTGGTCCGGATATGGTTTTAATATTAGAAACATTTCCCTATGATCAGATCAATTGCTCTCTTGCCCGCATTTTTATTTTTTGCCTCTGCAGTTTCAGCACAGACTGTGAAAGATAATATTGATAAACAGGTGAAAGATCCCGCTGTCGCTAAAGAGGCTGGTAAAGCTGATGTTTATAAAATGAATAAAAGCATCATGGATACAGCCATCCTTAATCCGCAGGTTGCAACATCAATGAATCAAAAGAATTCATTGAAAAAGAAAAGGAAAAAGCATTGTAAAAAGAAATAACCTTTACAATAGTTTAAAATGAAAAAGTCCCGCTATGCGGGACATTTTTCTATAAAGAAGAGAACGGATTATTATTTTCTTGCATCAATAGTGATTTTAAGAAAAGGCTTATCCAACACATTATTTCCACTTGCAACCGAAGCAGACTCTTTATAAGCTTCTGTACTTTGCTGACGATATGAACCTGACATAATGTTACGTATCGCACTTGCCAGGCTTGATTCAGTTATATCGCCCCAATTTTTATCCAGGCCATCTGCGATTTGTGCATTTACAGGGATGCCATTAAAGTACTTTCCTTCTCCATTTTTATTTGTTGTAATAAAAGATACCGGGAAGAGATACCATTCCCCAACAGGAATAGGAAAATAGCCCACCGGCTTACCATGGGTGTTGCTTGCACCTATCAGTTTTACTTCCATATATGGTTTAAGGTTGTTGATAAGGAGTTCACTTGCCGATGCAGTGCCTCTTCCAACAATGAAGTAAACATCATCCAAATTCAAAGAGCCTCTTTTATTGAATAATGTGGTGTTATTGTGCTGGCTATTATTGGCATTGTACATTTGCTTCATCATTATTCCGTTATTGGCTGAAGGCTTTATAAGATAATTTGCCAATTGTTCTTGTACAGACACGTAGCCGCCACCGTTATATCGAAGATCTACTACCATTTCAGAAACACCCTGGCTTGCAAAACGGTTGAATACCCTGGAAAATTCATTTGAAATTTCAGTGGGATTTCCAAGAAAAGAATTGAAAACGAGATAACCAATGCTCTTACCATTTACCTGGTAAACAGTATCCAGATACACAGGTTGTTCGGTATAATGCGCTGCATTCAATGAAATATCAACCAGGCTGCCATCGGGTTTTTGAAAAGTAAAAGCGGTGGAAGTACTATTGTAAACTTTATCAACTATAAAAGAAGCATTAGCTGTAGTAATATTTGTACTGCCATCAATTTTTGTAACTCTCCAACTCCGCTCGATGCCTGCCAAACCGGAAGGAGATCTTCTCTCTACCAGCCGTACACGCAAATCACCTTCAGCCCTGAAAAATACCTGGAATCCAAAATCCCCGGCAGCTGAGGCGGCACTGTTTACTGAATTCATCCCTGCACTGATTTTATCCCAGTCCTTTTTCAACATGGCAAAACTCCAGCGATCAACTGCGGTTGTAAATCCGGTTTCAATGCTGAATGGTCTTATCGCTTCCATGATTTTATTAGGATCCGCATAAAGCTTACCATCAAAGGTTGCTGGAATCTGGGTGTTCCATAAATAAATATCCTTTGCGTAGATGACAGATGAATCTTTCAATTGTTCCGGAGTAAGTCCGGTTGGCGTTACTACTACAGGTTGCAAAGTTTGAGGACTTACAGGGGCTTCTTTTTTACAAGAAATAAAAAAAAGAATGACCACAAATAAAACTGGCATCAAATGGGTCGGATTAACTTTCATTAAGGTTGATTTTTGCATAACTAATTTACGCAAAAAGCTTGCTTAGGTTTTAGCTTGAGGAGGCATTTAACAAGAACTTTTACAAATGATTTCTTAAAGGATTAATATTTGAAAAGATGGTTAAAGAAATTAACTTTTAGGGAAAACCTTAGATTTTCCAATCAACAATATTGTTGATCCAGCTTTCTTTTGCGGCAACGGTTACTTTAATATAGTTATCTGTATATTCACTGATCGATCCGTTTTTTTCGAG
>JBKJPO010000010.1:0-5982 GCA_046595095.1 Chitinophagaceae bacterium | reverse complement strand
TACTGAGCTGGAATTTAAAACCATGGGTAAACGCATTCTTGGAGAAGATTTCAATGCGTTCCAATCAATCAGTGATAGCTCTACCGCCCCCGTTCAGCAGCAACTGGATCTTTTTGGAAACCTGGTTGCCGGTGCAGAAAAGAGTGTGGTGGTTGAATTAAATCCCGAAGATCAAAATTCCTTAGGCCTCAATGCAGACAAGAATATTCACAACACTCCGCATCATTATGAAGTAATTCAAGGCGATGAGGCGATATCAAAATTGGCTGCAAAGCTGGCTGAGTATTCAAATATTTCTTTCGACACAGAAACTACAGGAATCGATGCAAACAATGCAGAGTTGGTGGGACTAAGTTTTTCAGTTGCTCCAGGTTCGGGCTATTATATTCCGTGTCCAACTGATATGGCCGGCGCGAAAAAAACCTTGTTTTTTTTCTCTGATCTTTTCAAAAATAAAAATATCACCTGGACAGGACAGAACATAAAATATGATCTCCTGGTTTTGAAATGGTATGATGTAGAACTTGCAGGCAATATGTTTGATACCATGTTGGCTCATTACGTGATTGAGCCGGAAGGCCGCAGGAGTATGGATCTTATGAGTGCTCAATTCTTGGGATACGAACCTGTACATATTGAAGAACTGATCGGGAAAAAAGGAAAGGGCCAGGGAAATATGCGCGACGTTGACCTGGAGAAGATAAAAGAGTATGCTGTAGAAGATGCAGACATTACCTTACAATTACGCAATGCATTTTTACCATTACTTGAAAAGAAGAAAGTTGAAAAAGTATTCTATGAAGTGGAAACGCCACTCGTTAAGGTGCTTACTGATATTGAATTTGCAGGCGTTCGTGTTGACATGGATTTTCTCAAAGAATATTCCAAAATCCTGGATGTTGAAGCAAAATGCTGCGAGGATAATGTTTACCAGATCGCCGGGCTGCGATTTAATCTTTCTTCTCCTAAGCAATTGGGTGAAGTACTTTTTGATAAACTTCAACTCGATCCAAAAGCGAAAAAAACCAAAGCCGGGCAGTATGCAACAGGTGAAGATGTACTACTGAAACTTGCGCATCAGAATAAGATTGTAGACGAGATCCTGAATTTTCGGGAACTCAGTAAACTCAAGTCAACCTATGTAGATGCATTACCAAGGATTATGAATCCTAAAACGGGACGTGTGCATACTTGTTACGGACAAGCGATTGCTGTTACGGGAAGACTGAGCAGTACAAACCCAAACCTCCAGAATATTCCTATCAGAACAGAGCGTGGAAGAGAAATAAGAAAGGCATTCATTCCCCGTGATGAGGATCATTTACTTGTGAGCGCGGATTACTCGCAGATTGAATTAAGAATCGTTGCTGCCATTAGTAATGATCCAAATATGGTGGAAGCATTCAGAACGCGAAAGGATATTCATACTGCAACGGCATCATTGGTTTTTGGCGTGAAGGAAGATGAGGTAACTAAAGAAATGCGGTATAAAGCTAAGAGCGTAAATTTTGGGATCATTTACGGGCAAGGTGCATTTGGCCTTTCCGAAAACCTGGGAATACCAAGAGCAGAAGCAAAAACGATGATTGATAATTATAAGGCACAGTTTCCGAATATCCAGAAGTACATGGATGACACCATCAATTTTTGTAGGGAAAACGGTTACGTAGAGACGCTGATGGGCCGCAAGCGCTGGCTTAAAGATATTAACTCAGCCAACTTTACAGTAAGAAGTTTTGCGGAACGAAATGCGATCAATTCTCCTATCCAGGGATCAGCAGCCGATATGATTAAACTTGCAATGATAAAAATTCATGATGAGTTTAAAAAGCTTGGCTTGCGATCTAAAATGGTGTTGCAGGTTCATGATGAACTTGTATTCGACGCACATAAAGATGAGGTGGAACACATCAAACCAATTATTATTAACTGTATGCAGACTGCTTTGAAATTGCCTAATGATGTACCTGCAGATGCTGAGATTGGATCGGGCGTAAATTGGCTGGTGGCGCATTAAGTTGGGCTGGCTAACAAAGTTGTTTTCGGATTCCGTCTTTGCGAGGAAAAATCCGAGGAACGAGGATTTAGACGAAGCAATCCCAATGATAAATTGTGGAGATTGCTTCGTCTGATTTTTGAAGAATTCTCCTTCGTCGGATCCTTCAAAAATCTTCTCGCAAGGACGGCTCCAGATTAACCGACTAGCAATAACGATAATTTTAAAATGCCGTCAACTTTGATGATCTAATGCAATTCTCTTACCAGATCCTGAACTTCTTTAAATCCCTGAAATTCCCCGAGATTCTCCCCCCGGATATCCAGGTAATGAACCCATATTTAGATCCCGAAACATTCGAAACCTGTAAATTATTTTATAATAAATATTACCCGGATAATGAATCACGACGTATGATCATTGGGATAAATCCAGGTCGCTTTGGAGGAGGAGTAACCGGCATTCCATTTACTGATCCAATAAGACTCGATTCGATTTGCTGTATAACTAATCATTGGCAAAAAAAACAGGAACTCTCATCAGTCTTTATTTATGAGATGATCAATGCCTTTGGTGGAGCTGATTTATTTTATAATAAATTTTATATCACCGCAGTGAGTCCGCTTGGATTTACCAGGGATAATAAGAATCTCAATTATTATGATGATAAAGAACTGCAAAAGAACATTAAAGCATTTGTGATAGCATGTTTTGAAAAGCAGTTTGCTTTTGGAATTGAACGGGATGTTGCATTTTGTCTCGGAGATGGGAAGAATTTTAAGTATCTCTCAAAGCTTAATGATGAAGTGAAATTTTTTGAGAAGATCGTTCCGTTGCCCCACCCGCGTTTTATTATGCAGTACAAGTTGAAGAGGAAGGAAGAGTATATTCAACTCTATCTTGAAAGGCTAAGTTATCTTCTTTAACGGAGTAAATACATTGAGTAACCTGGTACTCACGTATTTTTGCACCATGAAACCAACACTTATTTATTGTTATGATGCATACTGCGGCTGGTGTTATGGCTTCAGCCAGGTAATAAGAAAATTAAACTCAACTTACAAGGACAGGTTGGAAATTGAAGTGCTCTCAGGTGGCATGATCTTGCCTGAAGAGCCATTGCCTATTAGCGCTACAGCCGGTTACATAAATGAAGCATACAAGAGAGTGGAAGAACTTACCGGTGTAAAGTTCGGCGAAGATTATCTGTGGCATATTAAAAATCCTGGCATCAGCGATTGGTATCCAAACTCAGAAATGCCGGCGATTGCTTTATGTCTTTTCAAAGAGTATTACCCCGATCAACAGGTAAGTTTTGCAACCGACTTACAATACGCTTTGCATTTTGAAGGCCGCGACCTCACGGATAAAGAAGCTTATCGCCACTTGTTGGAAAAGTACAATATTGATTCAGAAGAATTTTATGAGCACCTGGATGATGAGGCTTACAAAGAGGCAGCGCACTATGAATTTGCATTATGCAAACAGTTGCAGGTTACAGGCTATCCCGCCGTTTTTTTACAGGTAAACGATACGAAGTTTCATATGGTAGCGCGGGGATATACGGATTATGAGACCATTTCGAATGCGATTGGGAAAGTTGTAGGTAGTGGGCAGTAGGCAGTAGCAGTGGGCAGTGGCAGTGGGCACAAGATTTGACATCTCGGCCAACTGCCACTGCCACTGCCTACTTTTTAGTACTATCAGTCAACTTACGCCTATACATTTTTCTTACCATTGGCATAAAGCCGCTATCAAATTTTATTTTTTGCTCGGGCGTACACATAGCTAAGATGCTTTTATATTGCCTGAAGAATTCGAGCTCAATTGCACGTTGTTTTTCTGCTATGGCCAGCGACCTATCAAAAAGAATTGAGTCATCAAGATTTTCTACAAGTACTAATTGATATAAACTATCCTTTGCTTTTGAATTTTCTTCAAAGAGTTGCATCATGCGCGTTTTATTCTGCGCCCTCATGTCTTCAAATGTTTTCTGCTGTTGTTCTGTAAATCCCAGGTCCTTTTCGACGAATTCATTTATGGGTCTTTTTCCCTTCATCCTGGAATTTTGATTTTCCTTGAAAAAAGCGAAATATGCGAGCATGCCCAGGTTAACAATCAATAAAAATATGATCGTATAAGCAAGTGGTTTATTTTGAAATATTGATCTCATTATTTTTATGGATTTTCATCATCAAGAATATTTGAACTGGCCATGGAATAGTAATCTGTATTTTCTTCGGCATTGTCGGATGATGCAGGCTGATTGAAAATTACTGCCAGGTTGAGTAAAATAACTACCATCAAAACGCTTAAGGCTATAGCCGGCCTGGAGATCCATAAGCCAATCTTTGAACCAAAAGAATTTTGCCCTGCATTTAGCCTTTGTTGAAGCCGGGTGAAAAAATAGAGTCCTGGCGTGGCGCGTTCAGCACCATCAAGGCTGTTTAAAGCATCATCAATTTGCTGGTTTATATTTTTATCTGTCATTTTTTGCGATTAATCGTTTCTATAAATCAAGATACATCACTTCAAGTTTTTTTCTCAAGTTACTCTTCGCCCTATGCAAGAGTGATTCTACAGATGAAATGGTTGTATCCATTACCTCGCTCACTTCCTGGTAGCTAAGGCCCTCAAGCTTGTTAAGAATAAATGCAACCTTCTGCTTACCAGGCAAACCATTGATGCACCTGAACAATGTAGCTGATTTTTCTTTTTTATCCAACACAACCCCCGGATGATTAAAGTCCGGAGGTTCATAAATCACTTCATTGTTGATTCCAATAAGGCTCTGCATAAAAGCAAATCTTTTTTTCCGCTTCTTTTTCCTGATCTGATCCATGGACTTACTGATCGTTATTCTGTAAAGCCATGTCGAAAATTTTGATTCACCTTTGAAACTATCGATCGATTCATAAACCTGTACAAAAACTTCCTGGGTAACATCTTCTGCGTCTTCAGGGCTTTGCAAAATACCCAATGAGGTATTGTAGACCATAACTTTCCATAATTCAACGATTGTCCTGAATGCGCCTTGCTCTCCTTGCTTTAATTGTTCAATTAAGGTTGATTCGTTCAAGTCTATTGATTATGCTTGTACGATATTAAACAGGTTTTGGAAATTATCGGACTAAAATTATTTTTTTATATAATTCTTGAGCTTATAACTGAAGGTTAGCATAAAGTATTGCTGCAATACCTGGTTGCGCACATCTTCAATATAAGTTTCAGTGACCGTCCTGGTAATACTGCTGTTTTGCTTCAACAGATCAAATACGGATAGCCTTAATTCCCCTGCCTGGTTTTTCATAAACTTCTTTGCAATACTCATATTCCACAACCAGAAGTTCTGATTGAAACCCCCGCTTAACCCACTATAAAAAGAATTATTCAGATCATTCTGGAAAACCCAACCTGTCTTCGTAAGCAGGTTCAGCTGAAGTCCAGCATTATGACTGAAATATTTGCTTTCACCCTGCAACCCTGATGATGATCTGGCCCTGTTAAAATTTGCAGAGTAAGAAACGTTGAAATCCACTAACTCACTAATATTACTTGATACAACCGCTCCAAGGTTATAATTATGATTCTGGGAAAAACTGGTGACACCATCAATCAAGCCCGGGTTCTTCGAATAGGAGTATCCTAGGTTCCAGTTTACGTTTGATTTAATAAATTTTACAGGCATCCCGAATGTAAAGAACGAGCGGAGGCTCCAATAACCATCAAGATTCACGGGCTTTGATAATTGCGAACCTTCTCGCAAAGTAAATGAAGGGCTAAACACTGAATCTGCTTTAGCGAAATAAACAGCATTTCCAATGTAGTCATTTGTATTTGTAAAAAATAAATTCGCAAAAATGCTCGAACCCTTTGCAACATTTGTATACTGATACCTGGAAAAAAATGTATTGCTAAACTGTTGTTTCAGATCCGGATTACCCGTTCTTACAAACAATGGATTATCCCTGTTGAGTACATCCTGC
>JBKJPO010000057.1:0-6410 GCA_046595095.1 Chitinophagaceae bacterium | reverse complement strand
AAAGAGCTATTGGTTCAATTAGATGCTTCGCAACCATCAAAAAACAGTGTCGCTTATGCGTGGTTTGATCTCTCAAAAATATCATTACCTGTTGCACAACGAATCATTTTAAAAGTAAATGGGAAGACAGATAAAACAGGAAGTCCATATCGCCTGCACGTTTATGGTATTCCTTCAGAAAAATGGGATCAGGAAAAATTAAACTGGAATAACGCCCCACTCCTGGATAAAAATGAGGCGCTGATAAATGAAGTGGGTCAAAAAGCGTTTGTAGGGGGTGAACTGGCCTTTACCAACCAGCAGCAAAACCACATGCTGGATGTAACTGACCTGGTAAAAAAACATGGAGGTAAAGGCATTACTTTTGTAATGGTACGCGAAACACGGCAGCTTGGGGATGAAGAAGATAAAGGTAAGAAAGTGATGATTGGTTCTTTGGAAACTGATAAGAAGCCAGAGCTTATTTTCTGGAACAACAACTGATATAAATATTGTAAAAATATTAATTTAAAAAACTTCAAAGATGGCGATTTGTTTATTAAACTTTAAAAAACTGTTATGATGAAAAGGATCCTTGTAATAATTGCATGCGTGATATTAATGCTCGGTTGCAAAAAGAAAATAGAGGTATTAGAAATACACCCTATTAATGTACCGCCAGACGAATCCACAAGCACAGTGGTAGTTGATTGTGCAGAATCAAGAGGGAAGATTGTAAACTTTGGACAGGCTAATGGAACCTCTACTACAAGCCCCTTGCCCGGTGAGGCATCCCGGCAATTTTTGCAGCAGTTGAAGACCAAAGTAACAAGAGTTTGGATACAACTGGTATTTGTCTATAATAATGGTACCCCAAATTATAATTATTCGTACTCGGGAGGCGTACCGGTTGAAGATGCGCTCACCTTCTATTCAACAACTTCAGATTCATTACTTATTTGTTTAAGCGGGCACAGAAATTCCGGTACATTCCTGATGCCCACTGATTCCACGGTGTATAAGAATTTTGTAAGGCAAACCATACTTTATTATAAAAGGAAATATCAAAAGATCAAATATATCCAGGTGAGTAATGAACCCGATTTTGGGGGCGAAACTATGGCAACATATTACCCGGTTTACAAGTATTACTATCGCGGTCTTAATGAAGCTAATGCAATCCTTCAGACAGAAACCGGCCCCTCATATTCGCGTATTTTATTAAGTAATGGAGGATTCACCAGCAATGTTCCGGGGATGCTTGCCTATGCGCACAATTTTTTTCTTAGTTATAAAAGTGATACCGATCCGAACAAAAAATTGGATTTCTTTGCCTTTCACAGCTATGGCGAATCTAACCGGCCCGTGGAGTTGCTAACGGCACGTCAACGTATAGATAGCGCCATGCTTTCGCACCAATTGCCGGTGATACCTATTTTTCTTTCGGAGTATGGTATGGTGGGTGGTACTTCTTTACCCTCCGGTCTTACATTGGAGCAAACAGTAACGATGCAGCCAGCAGGCCAGTTGACGAAATCTTTTTACTTATACGAAGGTGGAATTTCACGGGTATTAAATTGGCTTATTCATCATGGCACTATTGAACATAAATCTCAAATACTGGATGTGCAAAACGGGTATGCCTCACCGTATGGTAACGCCCTTTTATTATGCAGAAAACTTTCCGACCTTGACAATAGAGTAAAGGCAGAATCCAAAGGTATAGACAATGTAGGCCTGGGAATTCATACATTGGCCGCAAACGGCAATGATAAGGGTATTGGCGTGCTTATTTGGAATTACAACTGGACAAAGACAGTTACCGACAAAGATCACGAAATATTGATAAAAAATATCCCGAAGCAATATTATCCCGGAAATAAAATCAATGCTAAAATTTATATCATCGATTCAAAAAATAATAACTATTTCATAAATCCAACACAGACAACACTCGCCGTAACAACATCAGCGATTTATGATTACAAGTCATTTTTAAAAATTCCGGTGAAACTCGAAAGAAGTTCGGTGGTGTTAATAATGCTCACACCGTAGTATCGAAATTCATTCGTTTTCTTCGTGTCTTTGTGATTCAATTTAAATCTGCATAGTGACAAAACATAATATATTTAGAATTCGATTTGGCTTTACCGTTATGTTGATAACTGGTTTGCTTGTTACAACCAACCTCTTTGCCAACGTGAAGTTACCAGCCATCTTCAGCGATAATATGGTACTGCAGCAAAGAACAAAAGTTGCTTTTTGGGGTTGGGCAGATGCAGGCGAAATGATAAAAATTACCGGCAATTGGTCTGCTAATTCTGTATCTGTAAGAGCAGATGCTTCAGGTAATTGGAAAGTAATGATGAAAACACCTAAAGCAGGGGGACCATTTACAATAAATATAAATGGGCAAAACAGTATTGTGTTGAAAGATGTATTAATTGGTGAAGTATGGGTTTGTTCCGGGCAATCAAATATGGTTATGTCTTTAAAGGCGAGTGATAATGGAAAAGAAGAAGGCGCAATTGCTGACAATCCTTCTATCCGTTATTTCAGTGTATCGCGGCAACATGGTTCAAAAGAGTTCAATGATTGTCCTGGTTCGGTATGGAAAAAAACAACTCCGTCAACAGCTCCGTCTTTTTCTGCAGTTGCTTATTATTTTGCAAAAAAAATAAATCAGGAATTAAAAGTTCCTGTCGGAATTATTTATGCAGCATGGGGTGGTACGCCAGCAGAAGCCTGGACACCAGCTACCGTTTTTAAAAGTGGTACTTTATCAATTTATAATCGTCGCTGGGATGAAGTTCTGCAAAACATTGGCAAAGATTCTTTAGCCTATAATCTGGACATTGAAAAATATGAAAGAACAAGAAAAATGCCGGATAGTGGAAAAATAAAAAAACCGGAAGAACCACGGACGGTCATGAATTTTAAAAGACCATGGCGGGAACCTGCTGTACTTTTTAATGGCATGATCAACCCGGTTATTCCATTCGGGATAAAGGGTTTCCTATGGTACCAGGGCGAATCAAATGTAAATTACGCCGATGAGTATGCGCTTCTTTTTGGTTCCATGATCGAAAGCTGGCGCGACCGATGGAAACAAGATAATGGGTTAAAAGATTTGCCATTCTATTTTGTTCAGCTTCCGCCTTTTGGGTATAGCAATCTTGATGCGGGAGCCCGGGTAAGAGAGGCACAAGATGAAGTTTCAAAAAAACTGAAGAATACCGGAATGGCGGTTACCATTGATGTTGGTAATATGAAGGACATACATCCAACGCGTAAAAAAGAAGTTGGTGACCGTTTAGCATTTCTTGCACTAAACAAAACTTATGGATTCAAAAATATACTTTATGCAGGGCCCGTAGTAAAAAAAGCAAAAAGTTTGAATAACCAGGTTACTGTTGAATTTGACCAGGAAAATAATACAGTTAATAAGCAGCAAGTCGGCGGATTTGAAATTGGTTATAAAAAACAGAAGGTAGATACATTGGTATTTGTGCCTGCACAATCACGCATAGAGGGGAACAAAATAATTGTATGGAATGAAGAAGTTCAAAACCCGGTGATGGTTCGCTATGCATGGTTGCAGATTGGTGAAGCCAACCTTGTGAACAAGCAAGGGCTTCCAACGGCTCCGTTTTCAAAATTTATTACGAACTAAAAAAATATAGCAGTGAATTTTTCAAACGATTTTTTATTAAACGACAAAGCAATTGTTGTAACTGGTGGCACGGGCGTGTTGGGAGAAGCATTCATTAAAGGCATTGCAGCAGCGGGGGGATCTGTAGGGATATTGGGCAGGAATGAAAAAAATGCAACAGAAAGAGCGGATGCCATTACAAAGCTCGGGGGCAATGCGATTCCCTTAGTAGCCGATGTAACTAATGAAGAGCAGCTCATCGCCGCCAGGCAAATGATGCTGGACAAGTTTGGCAAAATTGATGGACTTGTTAATGCAGCCGGGGGCAATATGCCTGGCGCTGTAATTGCTCCTGATAAAGATATTTTTAAATTAGACTTCGGGGCACTCAAAGAAGTGATGAATCTAAATTTATTTGGAACCATGCTTCCAACACAGGTTTTTGGGGAAGAAATTGCGAAACAAAAAAAGGGAAGCATTGTAAATATATCCTCCATGGCCTCGCAAAGGGTAATTACAAAAGTTCTTGGATATAGTCTTGCTAAAAGTGCAATAGATTGCTACACCAAATGGTTTGCTGTTGAATTAGGTAACCGGTATGGTGATAGGATACGCATGAATGCTATTGCCCCCGGATTTTTTCTCACAGAACAAAACAGAACTTTACTTACTAACGAAGATGGAACAATGACACCCAGGGGAGAATTAGTAATAAAAAATACACCCTTCAATCGCTTCGGTGATCCTACTGAATTGATTGGAGCACTTATATGGTTATTGAGTGATGCTTCAAAATTTGTGACCGGGACCGTGGTGAATGTAGATGGTGGTTTTTCTATATTTAGTGGCGTGTAACCATTGCCGGCAGGCAATTTAAATCAAATTGGTATGTATAAAATGGAACAGGCATGGCGATGGTTCGGACCTTCTGACCCGGTGACGTTGCAGGATGTAAGACAAACAGGAGCAACAGGCGTGGTAACGGCTCTTCATCACATTCCTCATGGAGAGGTATGGACTATTGATGAAATAAAAAAGCGAATTGCAGAAGTGGAAAAAATGGGACTAAAATGGTCGGTTGTAGAAAGTATAACTGTGCATGAAAGTATAAAAACGCGAACGGGGAAGTACCAGGAATATATTGAAAAATATAAAACATCCATTCGAAATGTAGCAGCTTGTGGTATTCCGGTTATCACCTACAATTTTATGCCGGTAAACGACTGGACCAGGACTTCACTCAATTATAAAATGCCTGATGGTTCACTGGCTCTTTATTTCAACTGGATTGACCTGGCTGTATTTGATATCCATATTTTAAAAAGAAAAGGCGCAGAATCCTCATATAATCCTTCACTTGTTCAACATGCTGAGGAGCGTTTTAAAAAATATAAAAAGGAAGAGCTTGAAGCATTGGCAGGCGTGGTAATGTATGGGATTCCCGGAGAGGAAAAAACCACTACAACTGATATGCTTAATAAGCTGGAATGGTACAAGGATATTGATGCAACAGCCTTACGTGAAAATCTTGCGTATTTTCAAAAAGAGGTGAGTGAAGTCGCTGAAGAATCGGGGGTAAAGCTTGCGATCCATCCTGATGATCCGCCTTTCTCAATACTTGGTTTACCAAGGATTGTAAGCACCATCGAGGATTTTAATTTTTTCCTGAACAAAGTAGATAATAAAGCGAATGGAGTTTGTTTTTGTACCGGATCTTTAGGCGCTTCCAAGAAAAATAATTTGCCTGAAATGGTAAAAGCGCTTGGTAATAAAATTCACTTCGTCCATTTGCGCAATGTAAGTAAGGATAAGGAAGGTAATTTTTTTGAAGCTGATCATCTTGGTGGTGATACAGATATGTATGCAGTAGTAAAGGAAATTGTAACTCTGCAACAAGAAAGAAAAGTTTCACTCCCTTTTCGTCCTGATCATGGCCACCAGATGCTGGATGATCTTGGCAAAAAAACCAACCCTGGCTATTCGGCTATTGGCAGGCTGAGGGGGCTTGCAGAATTGAGGGGATTGGAATTAGGTATTATCAGATCGTTTTATAATTAATTAATATGAAAAAATTTCTTTGCGAAGATTTTTTGCTCCACAGCAAAACTGCACAGCAACTCTACCATGAATATGCGGCGCATATGCCCATCATTGATTATCATAATCACCTTCCACCAGATCAGATAGCCGGTGATACGAGGTTTGAAAATCTTTCTCAAGGTTGGTTACTTGGCGACCATTATAAATGGAGGGCTATGCGAGCCAATGGTATCAATGAGAAATATTGCACGGGTGATGGTACCGACAAAGAAAAGTTTGAGCAATGGGCCGCAACCGTTCCTCAAACGCTTCGTAATCCGTTGTATCATTGGACTCACCTTGAACTACAGCGTTATTTTGACATAGATAAATTACTGAGTTCTGATTCTGCAACGGAAATTTATGAGGAATGTAATTTTAAATTACAAACACAGGATTATTCCGTTCGGAATCTTTTGCGAAAAATGAATGTAAAAATTTTATGCACGACAGATGACCCAACAGATACATTAGAACATCATCAGCGCATCAAAAATGATAATTTCGAAATACATGTACTGCCTTCATTTCGTCCTGATAAAACATTTCAGGTAGATGATCCGGTTATTTTCAATCAGTATGTTGGTAAGCTCGAAGGAATATCGGATACTGCTATAAATAGTTATGAAGATTATTTAGCAGCATTAAAAAAACGCCATGATTTTTTTGCTGAGATGGGTTGTTCAGTTGCGGATCATGG
>JBKJPO010000487.1:0-3809 GCA_046595095.1 Chitinophagaceae bacterium | reverse complement strand
TCGCCAGAAAAGCATTTGGACAAACTCTAATAATGACTAAGTATTTTCTTATTTGCGCAAGCAGAGACCATGTGCTCAAAGGTGTGGATGATGGCTTCGCAAAGGCAGGACACGGTTGAAAAGATTTTATAAGCAAGCCTTCAAAAGGTGATTGGGTTGTATTCTATTCATCAAAAGACAAGTTTGAAAACGGTAAACCATTACAAAAATTTACTGCTCTTGGACAAGTTGTTGATGAAGAACCTTATCAATTAACTACCAGCGGAAGCTTTAAGCCTTACCGACGAAACGTAGAATTTAAAAAAGTTGAGGAAACTGAAATTCGTCCTTTGCTTGAGCATCTTACATTTATAAAGAACAAAAAAAAGTGGGGGTTTTATCTCATTAGCGGTTTTCGTGAAATTACAAAAGATGACTTTTCTTTAATAAAAAAAGCTATGAAGTAAAGGCGAAAGCACAATAAAGACTTGCTGCAATTGGGGCCTTAACTTGTGCTTCATATTTTCAATTTGGCTTTGGTTCCGGGCAAGACCTGCATCGAATCCCTAACCTTCGGCAATGCAAAACGTTAGCGGCAAACGTACAACGATACCTTAAAACAAAAAGCATAATACAGTACACAGTGACAATACACAAATCGAATAACATAAAGTACCAATGGATAGTAGGCTAAAACAACATTTTGAAGAAATAATATCACTGACAGACAACGAGTTTGCTTACATCTTATCTTATTTTACCACAAAGAAATTAAAGAAACATCAATTCTTAATTCAGGAAGGGGACAACGTAAACCATACATATTGGGTAAGTAAAGGCTTGCTAAAAGCCTATTATGTTGACGATAAGGAAAAGGAACATATTTTGCAATTTGCAATGGAAGATTGGTGGATAAGCGACTATCAAGCTTATTTTACACAAACATTCGCTACATTAAATGTGGCGTGTTTGGAAGATACAGAATTACTTTGCCTGTCGTTTGATGATAGAGAAAAACTTTGTTCCGAAATTCACAAAATGGAACATTTTTTTAGAAAAAAAGCAAATAGTGGTTTTGTAGCCTTGCAAAAACGTATGCTTTCTTTTTTGACCAACAATGCGAAAGAACGTTATGAACAATTGCTTAAACAATACCCTCATCTTTTTCAAAGAGTTCCAAAATCAGTAATTGCTGCCTATCTCGGTGTTTCAAGAGAAACACTGAGTAGGTTCACTTCCAAATAGTGTGATATATCTCACATAAAATATGTGATTTAGTTCCTTTTCCTGTACAGATATTAGCGTCAGTTTTGTATCATTAAAATCATAGAGTAAAATGATACCTTTTAACGAGCTTTTATATTTTGCACTTGCAGCATTTGTATTGGTAATCATTCCGGGTCCAAGTATGATTTATCTGGTTTCCCGTTCTATAACGCAAGGCCGGAAGGCGGGAATAATATCATTAGTTGGTGTTATTTGCGGCGACCTGTTTCATATTAGCATGGTTACTTTTGGACTAACAGCAATATTATTTGCAGTGCCATTAATGTTTACAATACTAAAAATATCTGGTGCTTTTTATTTGCTGTATTTGGCATATCAGGCAATAAAACCAAATAGTGAAAACATCTTTGAGACCAGGAACGATTTACTGCAAGACAATGCAAAAAAATTATTCGCTATGGGATTATTAACAAACGTCCTTAATCCCAAAGTAGCATTATTTTATTTATCAATTTTTTCTCAGTTTATAAAACCAGAGTATGGCTCTGTTTTGGTACAATCCTTAGAGTTAGGAAGTACTCATATAGCAATAAGTTTCACGATTAATTCTCTCATTATTCTGAGCGCCGCAACCACAACACTTTGGCTTGAAAAAAATCCCAGATGGGTAAAAACTCAAAAATGGTTTATGGCAAGTGTATTAACAGGGCTTGCAATAAAAATGGCATTAACCAAAACAAAATAAAAGAAACTAATGGTTCAATAACCTGAACATTTTTAAACCGTCACTCTTTTATATTCAACCACTTTTATGAAAAAGATAATTATTGTTTTATTGTTATTAATTGAATGCGGCGTTTCTGTAATTGGACAGGAAGTAAAAAATAAACCTTTTATCAAACAGCCTGACTTGTCAATAGTTGCAGAAAGTGATAATCAATGGACAGGGATTGCAATATCAAAAAACAACAGGGTGTTTGTTAATTTCCCCAGATGGACAGATAAAACGCCTGTTTCTGTTGGCGAAATTGTAAATGGAAAAGTAATTCCCTACCCAAATGCAGATTGGAATAATTGGGATACCAAAATAATTGAACAGCACAAATTTATTTGTGTACAAAGTGTTTTTATTGATGAATTAAATGTGCTTTGGGTTTTAGATGCAGGTTATGAATTACAAACAGATTCCACAAAGGGGGCTCATCTTTATGCATTTAATCTTTTGGATAATAGTTTAAAGAAAGAATATGTTTTTCCGGCAAATATAATTACAGGAAAAAGTTATCTAAATGATTTACGGATAGATAATGAAAAGCAGGTTGTTTACTTTACAGACTCTGATGTAGGTGGAATTGTTATTTTGGATTTGCGAACCAATGAAATAAGGAGGGTATTGGGTAACCACTTTTCCACATTGACAGAAGTATCAAAAATAACGATAGAAGGTTATGAAAGAACTCATCCCGTACATTCAGATGGCATTGCCCTTGATGCCCCAAAAAAGTATCTGTATTATTGTTCCTTGATGGGAAAATACATTTATAGGGTATCAACAAATGCATTACTGAATAAAAATTTGAACGATAAAAGCCTTGGCGACTTTGTACAGCAATTTGCCGAAACAGGAGCCAATGATGGAATTATATTTGATAAAAAGGGGAATTTGTATCTAAGCAGTTTAGAAAAGAATGCTATTTCTGTAGTTGATAAAAAAGGAGTAGTTAAAGAGTTGGTTAGAAATGAAAGTATTAAGTGGCCCGATTCATTTTCATTTGACAATAAAGGAAACCTTCTGTTTACCATTTCGCAAATACATTTGCCAAAAGAAAAAAGAGGCATGTATAAAATATTCAGATTAAAGCTAAACTAAACGGTTCAGACAATAAAACGCTGACATTCCCTAATTTATATAAATTTAAGAACCACATCAGCCGCTAACATGTTTTGCATCAGGCTTCAGGAGCAGTTGGAGCATTGCTTGACAATTCCCGAAAATAGCACACAACAAGTCGAATGGCTTATTCCTACAAAGTAGAAATTAAACTGTAAATCATTTAGCGCAAAACTTTTAATCATCTTTCCCGATGAATAATGAACCCATTGTTAACTTTTTGCATCCCTATTTTGGGATAATACTCCAATGTTAGGTACTGAAAGTAATAGTACAACTGATTGGTCACCTACTTTATTTTTAGTAAGTTCAATTAATTTTTTGCCAATACCTTTGGCTTTATAATTTTCCCGTATGGCAAGGTCAGCAAGGTAACAACTCCAAACCCAATCGGTTATAGAACGGGAAACTCCAACCAATATTTCACCATCCCAAGCTGTAATTATCAGGTTTGAGTTTTCATACATTTTTTCAATTCGTCCTTTATCATTGGTTGGTCTTGGCAGCCCCGAATTTTCGTATAATTCTATTATTTGTTCTGAGGTTGGTATTTTCCCGAAACAATAAATCAATTCCATGTTTAAGTATTTTTAATGAAAAAGTATTTGGTTATAAAATTTAAATAATCTCTTTTATTGTATCAATAAACGCATCAATTTCATCTACAGTATTAAAATAATGTGGCGATGCCCTAATTGCCCATTGTACTTTC
>JBKJPO010000483.1:0-3051 GCA_046595095.1 Chitinophagaceae bacterium | reverse complement strand
TTCGGGGTCTATGCCAAAATGAACATGTGGCATGGCTAGATATTTTTCAAATTCCGGCATTTCTTCCTGCAACGTGCTCCAGCCTACCTGGATATCGATGAATACAAGAGCATCAATTTCTTTGGCCCATTTTAAAATGGTATCGATTTGATGAAAAGGCATCCGCATCCTTTGTTTGCCACCATTAGTCTGGGCGGTCACAGCAATATAATGGAGTGCCGGAACGACAGGAAGTGAAGGGTCAGCTTTTTCCCACCTGCCCACTTCTTGCATTAATTTACGAAACATCGAATCTTTTGGGAACTCACCAAGTATGCCCATCTTTTTTGAATAAAGATTTCCATAATAAGCCACAATACGTTTATACGGAAAAATAGCACCGGCCAGGGGGTAGGGCGACTGCGCAGGCCATTTGCCTGAGGTATCTCCATTACTTAATGCAAGGTTTTTTTTATTATATTCTGCACTGTCAAATGATGTAGCTACAGTTTTTTGTTCATCGGTTTTTACTTTGGGGTTTGGAGTTTTGACTGCACCGTTACTTTCACAGCTGATATTCGTAAATAAGCTCCAGGCGATTAGGGCAAGATAACTCAGGTTGAGTGTTTTCATGGGCGCGAAGGTATTGAATTACCCCTTGATTTAATTTAAATTATGTGAGTTGGGATTTTGTTATTTACCGCTTAAATTGTTGAAAAAATCATGCCTGATTTTCTTTTATAAATTAAAAAAACTGGCCGGGATTCAGGTAATTAACGCCAAATGATCAATTGTAGTACGTTTTCTGTTTTATCTTATTCAATTGATTTTTTACGGAGCGGAAACTTAAGATCTCAACAAACTCGCACTCTACTTTAGGGTTGAGCCAGACGAGGCAATGATTGACATTTAATTTTTCAATTATGCGAAAAAATATTGCCATCCTTGCAAATTTAATGGCTGGTAGAGGCAAAGCTGTGAAGACAACAATGGCCATCGAAAAATTTTTGCAGAATTATTCCATTAACTACAATCTTTTTATTAATGACTGGCCGGCATCTCTTGATGGATTTACCGAAGCATGGATCGTAGGTGGCGACGGTACAATTAATTTCTTCATTAATAAATATCGGGAATTTAATATCCCCCTTGCAATTATCAAAGCAGGCACTGGGAATGACTTTGCCTGGCATTTATATAAAAACGCGACTCTAAGTGATCAATTAAATATAATCAATAATGCAAAAGCCAGGCATGTTGATGCCGGTGAATGTAATGGTCGTTTATTTCTTAATGGGATTGGAATTGGTTTTGATGGAGAAGTGGTGAACTCGCTCACCAGGCCAGGATTACTTGCTGGCCATGCTGCTTACATGTGGACCGTGATCAAAAAAATACTCAGTTTCAGGGAAAAATTTTTTACAATACAGATCGATGGAAAAACCAGTTCCCGAAAATTACTGTTGTTGATTATTGCAAACGGCAGCAGGGTGGGAGGGGGATTTTATGTTTCTCCCCACTCCGATATAACTGACAAAAAACTCGATTTGTTGCTCTGTGAACCACTCTCGATTTTTAAACGGATAAGATATCTTCCTGCAATTGAAAAAGGAAAGCATCTCCACCTGCCTTTCATACAGCATGAACTAATAACCGGTATAACAGTCAGGGCAGTAGACAAAATTTATGCGCACGTCGATGGGGAATTAATTTATGCTTCTGAGTTTAAAATAAAGCTATTGCCTGCAAAATATTTATTTTTGTATTAATAAATTTCTATCAGAATTTAATTACTTTTTGCCTGGCATAGCCGGAAAAATATAATATGCGGACAGGTAACTGCAGCGCATAGGTGAAGTTTATCATGCAACCTCTTCGCCGGTCGAAGCACGCCATAAAAGATACCATTCTTCCCTGGTCATATTGATTTGAGTAGCTTCCATTGCCGCCTTCACCCGTTCTGCTCTTGCTGTTCCCAGCACAGGTTTAATTCCCGAGGGATGCTTCAAAAGCCAGGCGAGTAATACCTGGTCTACTGTGCATGTATATTTTTCTGCAAGGATGGAGGTCACTGCAAGAATTCTTTCACTGCGTTCATCTTCAGAGCTAAATAGTTTACCGCCTCCCAGGGGCGACCAGGCCATTGGAATTAAATTATTTACCATACACTGGTCAAGTGTACCATTTCTGAAGGCTGATAAAGCCATTACAGAAGCCTCAACTTGAATCGAGCTCAAGGGAAAAAATGTATTGATCAATGATAATTGTGATGCCGAAAAATTCGATACACCAAAGTGTAATACTTTTCCTTCTTCTTTTAATTTAGTAAAAATCATTGCAATTTCTGCGGGGTCCATCAATGAATCAGGTCTGTGGAGCAACAAGAGATCAATGAAATCTGTTCTTAAATTTCGTAACGAACTTTCAACGCTAAACCTTATATGTTCCTTACTTGTATCGTAGTGTTTGATTTGGTGGCCAGGTCTGTTTGGGCTAACCATTTTTATCCCGCATTTAGTTATTAATTGCATTTTGTCCCTTATTGAAGGCATCATATTTATTGCATTTCCAAACTCCTCCTCCACAGAGTAATGGCCATAAATATCTGCATGATCAAAGGAGGTAGCGCCTGATTGTATGCAATGTTCAATAAGTTGCAAATATTCCTGTGCCGAAAACTTTGCGCCCCAGCTACCCCACTTCATTGTGCCAGCAATTACAGGAGATAATATAAGATCTGGCAAGAGATAATAATTTAAATCAAAAAATTTGTGACTGAAAAATATGAATCATAATTGTGGGCAGAACAAAAGGTTACACCTTGCCTATATTACCAATTATCTTAGTGTATAAATTAAATTACCAGTAGGTATAAATCAAAAAAATCCCTTTCAACTAAATGAAAAGGATTTAATTTTATATTATCTACAACATGCCTCGCGGCAAATTGATTAATAATCTTTGTTGTAACCGCCGCTGCCGCCACTCTTCTTATATCCACCGCCGCCTCCGCTTCCGCCGCCATAGCCACCGCCGCTGCTTCTTCCGCCGCCGCCTCCGTAAGCACCGCCT
>JBKJPO010000449.1:0-6153 GCA_046595095.1 Chitinophagaceae bacterium | reverse complement strand
ATAATAATCGATTTGCAGAACGTATTATTATCGAATAGACAAAAGAATCAAAGACAAGGGAGATGGTCATAGATAGATCGGGGCATTTTCGCTTTTTTGCGGATCTGCCCCTTTTTTTTATAATCCCCGACTGTTGACATTCTTGAGCGGGTTGACTATTTTTACATAATTACAATTATTTCCTTTTAGAATTATTGCACCACACAGACAGGGAAATGTGAACAGGGAGCCTTTGTTAACTGACTTGTTGTTAACCACTTCAAATTTTTGAGAACACCTTACAGTAATGGATAGTGGCCTTAGCTATTAATTCTATTTATTGCTATTGGTAGTAGCAGAAGGAAATTATTAATAATTAAATTTTGTTTAGAATCGTGATTTGACCCAGTTCTATAATTACTAACCCATATGTTTAATAATGTTGTTCTCGATGTTTTTATTGGGCTGATTTTTATTTACTTGCTCTACAGCTTACTTGCTACTGTGCTGATGGAACTCATCTCCCGATGGTTTAACCTCAGAGCGCGGATGCTTATGAAAGGCCTTCGGCGCATGCTGGAAGATCATGTGGATGCAAAAGGCAATTGGTTTCAAAAAACTACTTTATACAATTATATAGCCGATATTTTTATTAATATTCAACGGTTTTTTGTTCCCTTCAAAAAACGCGAGAAGCTGGTCCGGAGATTCTATGACCAGCCATCAATTAAATACCTGGGCGAAGACAAATCTTTTAGCAAGCCGGGATATTTGGAGGCTTATAATTTTTCCAGCACAATTGTTCAAATGCTTCGTACGAGCCGGTATGATGGTAGTACAAATAATGAATCTGAGTTAATTAAAAATTCTCTCGATAGCAACCTGTTAAATATTACTCCTGAAACCCTTAGTCATCTTCAGAATCTTTTTGCAGATGCAAGACAAGATGCTTACGGGTTTCGCGCAAGGCTAGAGCAGTGGTTTGATGAAACCATGCAAAGAGCTAACGGGTGGTATAAACGTCAAACTCAGATAATACTCTTGGTGCTTGGATTTATTATGGCCTGGCAATTCAATGTTGATACAATTGCCATTTCAAAGATCTTATTAAAGGATAAAAAAGTCCGGGAGCAACTTGTTGAACTTGCGATCAGTAAAAAAGATAATTATGGTGAAATGATTGATTCTGTGAAATCAATAACTACAAAAACAACCAGGAACTTTCTTACAGATTCAACCGAAGTAACAGTAGATTCAGTCGTAATAAATAACCAGGGTACATATCTTGATTCGGCATACAAATTTTTAAGGGAAGATGCGCAGGAGGTGCAGCACCTATTGGGATTGAAACGACAGTACAGCATTGACATTAACTGCACTGAGATGATCAGGTCT
Source organism: Chitinophagaceae bacterium (assembly GCA_046595095.1). GTDB lineage: Bacteria > Bacteroidota > Bacteroidia > Chitinophagales > Chitinophagaceae > Ginsengibacter. The sequence continues at coordinate 4,779 of JBKJPO010000449.1, read as the reverse complement.
TTTGACAGCCTGATAATTACTGTAAAAGATGAGAAGCTGAAAGCCGTGCTGGAAAAAACAAAACAGGAATCAATCGATAATTGTAAAATAAAATTGCCGGCAAATAAATACCAGCGAAATGGTTTTTTAATGTTCATAGGCTGGCTGCTAACGGCCTTTGCAATCTCCTTAGGGGCACCATTCTGGTTTGATATGCTGAACAAAATTGTGAAACTAAGATCCAGCGGTCCACGCCCACCATTGGGTACTGCTGCACCTCCGGGAACAGTTGCAGGTTCCGGATCTGAAACTAAAAATATACGAGGATGAAGTTGACTTTATCATACCCGTTATATAGGCGTAAGGATCCGTCAAACAGGGATGCTGCGGTTGGCTATTTAAATGATGGTGACACCATCGAAATAACTGAAGTGGTAGAAGGTAAACCAATTGATGCCAACTCTACCTGGTACAAAGCTACAGATGGATTATTCTATTGGAGTGGTGGGATTGATAATAATGAATTCATTTTGCCTGGTCTTGACTTTATGAAATTATCACCGGAAGAACAGTATGAATTGACTGCAGCTGCTATGGAATATTATTTTGATATTCTTAAGGGAAAAGTTCCAGGCTTTACCGGCATGTCGGTTTCTTTTAAAAATGTAGATGATAACTATCTGGATTTCTATGCACTCGTAATCCAGGTTGAGCAAAAAAAATTAGTCAACAGCCCGGTCCCTGGATTCCTATCTTATAAAGGGTATAGTATTCCTACAGACCTGGTTATTGCTTCTCAAACTCTACCCGCAGACATTGGCGATTCCATTTCCCGAAAACATATTTTTTCAGATGGATCTGCGGGTTTTATTGCTAAAAGTAACCATGGAGAGGCGATGGTTATGGTTACAAACTATCATGTAGCCTGCATTGACCTGATGTTGTTGTCGCCGAGGAAATTAGCAATAGGCCAGGACGAAATTCTTGATAAGCCGGAAGTGGTGATGCCCGCAAATGGAGTGGAGGGATCTGCAGTGATTGGACAGGTGATTGCAGGCAGGCTCGACCGTTTTAATGATGTTGCATTGATTCAGCTTGAGAAGAATTCTTTACTCACAAATAAGATCCGTTTTATTGGAAAAATAAAAGGAATTCGATCCATAGATAGTATAAAACAAAATTTTCGGCCAGGAGTAATCACGGTGCAAATGTTTGGAGCCAAATCAAAATTCAAGACAGGGTTGATCGAATCTTTTAATGCGCGCCAGGCTATTTCTTACCTGGATGGTGATTTCGATCATGTACTAAAAGGTCTGATACAAGTAAGTCGTATGTCTCAACCGGGTGATTCCGGATCTGCAGTGGTTGACCTGGATAACAGGCTTATTGGGATCATGGTTGCAGCAGATAGTAAATTTTCCTATATCCTTCCGGTAGAAAATATCCTGGGAAACTTCAATCTAAATCAATTGCAATGAAAACAAAATTCCTATTGACCACAATTGTCTCGATGCTCACTGCCTGCGTCTTTGGACAGTCACAGGTTGTATCATGGGAAGATGTTAAAAATGGCAGGATGATCCAAAGGCTACCTCTTGAGGGGAATAAGTTGACCCTAACGATCACCAATATTCCGGCAACAGAAAAAGTAAATATTTATGAAGAGAATAATATCGCAAATAAAATTAACGGAACCATAAATGCAAAGAACACGATATTTATTCTCGACGATTTACTGGAAGATTTCAGCGGGGAAGATTCATTAAAAATCATCATTAATAATGCTGGCAAAAATAAATCCCTTGCAACATTTTTATTAATAAGTACAGCATCTGGGTTCTCTACTTCGAAAACACTTTTGAAGGACGAGCCCGCCATTGCCTTTTATGATGCACAGGCAGTTTTAAACGCGTATATTTCATCGCATTCATTTCCCCTCGATATATTTCGGAAATACCGCAGTGGTGTAACCGAAACAGAACTAAACCAGAATCCATTTATTGTAGCATTTAACCGGAATGTTATAATTTCCGGGAAACCGGTTAAAACTGTATCAAACTCTTTACTTACAGGCGCGCTGGCGAATTTAAGCGGAATAGATGTAACAAAATATGTACAAGCTACAGCAGATTTTTTACGCGACAGGATAAGGGAGGAATTAGCAATCGCTTTTATTGAAAAATTCAAAGCGGCTATCAATTCCATGCCGGAATTAAATGCATTACTTCCAAAAACATATAATGCATTCACCACTTCTGATCCATTTAAGGCGCCAAGCATGGGGCAGACCTATAAGGCAGCTTTCCAGGAAGATCTTGAAAATTTTATAAATAATTTTGAATTATTTATTGATACCACTTCCATTAAACGCTATGAGATATTAAAACTTAGCCAGGCTTTTTCTGCATTTCGAATTGCCTATCATGCAATAGATATGTCGGCTAACAGTTTTCATCCCATCGAGATTTTTGAAATACTCGACAGCAAATTCGGCGCAGATCTTTTTTCCTCAAGAGTTAAAGAAATCAATATTCATGTTTCTTTATTGAATATTCTTTCTCAAAATTTGCGCAAGAAACACATTTCAATTACTGAAAATGCGAAAGCATGGATCAGTCCTGAAGACCTCAAAAAATTTAACCCTGATGCCATATTGTTATTTTGGGCTTTGCTTTATGAGCAGAAGCCGCAGGTTTTCGAAGGTTTAGTGATCAATTCTAAAAGACTTCATGAACTCATAATTGAAGGCAGTGGCCCGGTTCAACTCTACATTAAGCAATTCGTTATCCTTGTCAACAATATTGATGATCGAATAAATAATTTTAAGCAAATTGTAAAGGACACAAAATCTGAAATTGGTAAATTAAAGGATTTAGCAGTTAAAGAGTTTGTTGCAAATACTGATAAACTGGTTGACGTTTCTGATTTTATTTTCAATTTGCCTTATTTTAAAAATGAGGCGGGCGTGACGTATTACAAGTCGGAATATTATACAAAATGGCGGCCAATAATCGTTGATGTTATAGAAGTAACTAAAGGAGTTTTCATTAAAGACTACGCTAAGATTTCTGTGAATGCGATAAACCTTGCGAAAAACTTTTCAAAGCTAAATGGCGATACTCTTTTCTCTCCAGGTTTTTTGAAAAATTATTCCTTTTATTCAAATTTTATTGTTGATGCGATCAACGCTAAGGATGCGGATGCAGTTAAAGCAGTTCTAAACAGGTATGCCAAACCGGTAGGATCATATAGAGTTAAAAGAAAAACCGCATTTAGTATGTCCCTGAATTCCTATCCCGGTCTTTATTTTGGATGGGAAAAATATAAAGACTCAAGTAACCGCACATTTGGCGTTACAGCACCGATTGGGATGTCATTCAACTGGGGTGATTTCCCAGGGAATGGATGGTCTTCATCAATTTTTGTTAATGCTATCGATATCGGCGCTGCATTAAGTTATCGGTGGACAAATGACACACTTGACCTGCCGCAAAAAGTTACGTTGGGGCAGATATTTTCGCCAGGAGCATTTTTTGTTCTTGGTTTTCCAAACCTTCCAATCTCTGCAAAGTTTGGTGCACAATATGTTTCGCAACTACGGACAATTACCAAAAATGGAAATGTTGTTGGAGAAATAAATCCATGGCGTCTCGGGATATCCATTGCCGTTGATATTCCTGTATTTAATTTTTATAACAGGTCAAGATAGGCACTGCTTGGCAATTGTATTTAAATTTCGGAACTTAGCATAAAAAAGCTTTGAATATTTCGAATACCGTGACTGAAACTATTTATTTTTTAAAGATTAATCCCCATATCATCTTTTGAAAAAAAAAGTTTACATATCATCTACACTTGATCTCCCGGAATACAGGAAGGCTATAGAAGATACATTCAAAAAGCAGGGAAAGTTTTTTGAACTTGTTCGCATTGCGGAATACATGACTGCCTCCACGAAAACTGCTCTTGAAGAATGTTTAACCGATGTTGAATGTTGTGATTTATATGTTTTGATTATTGGTTATCGGTATGGCACTATCGTTCCCGGCGAGGGAATTTCTTTTACGCATTGTGAATACCGGAGGGCATTCGAGCAATGTAATCCGCCAAAAGAAATCGTTGTATTTTATGCTGCTGAGGGCATTGAAGCCCTTCCTCACGAGAAAGACAATATCGATAAATTCAGGGACTTCAAAAAAATGCTTTCCAATACCCATCTATCTTCCATTACAGGATTTAAGGACCCTCAACACCTGGTCACACAACTGCAGGACGCCTTACTGTTACGCATATTTGAAAATCTCCCAACCCTTCAGAATGACGCAATAGAATATAAATGCAATCGCACAGAGAACGTGGCGGCTTATAAAAACCAGGTATTGAATGTGTCATTACAGGCAGATAATGTTCTCTCTTCTGTGCTTTATGGGAAGGAGAATGATAAACCAAGAAGCTTTACCGGTCGGCTCGTAAAAATGGAGTATAATTTACAATCCAAATTATCGCTCACAAGATCATTGTTCATTGATAGTATGAGCCAGGTAAAATGCATGATGAATCTTTTAAGGAATATTTATGAACAGCTTTTTCCCGAGGATAAAAATTATTACCGCGACAGGGAATTGATTATGAACTTCAGGAATGTCAGTAGTTTTTTTAAATTACTCGAGGTTAAAGGTTTTAAAGAAATATTTATTGAATTTGTGCTTGACATAGTAGAGCTCGACAATAAACTCATGATCGAAACACTCCAGGAATTTATCCTGGGGCTGGAAGAGGATGCTCCCGAATCCATTTTTA
>JBKJPO010000399.1:0-17797 GCA_046595095.1 Chitinophagaceae bacterium | reverse complement strand
CTCTCACAGAAGAAGTCCGTTCGCTCCACTCACATTTCAAACGTTGCCAACAAATATATCTAATGGGATTTTACACAATTCTTTCTTTCATGGCTTTGTGGACTACTTCTGTGAGAGATGCAACATGAAGTTTTTGGTAAATATGTTTTACATGTGCCCTCACCGTTTCATAACTAATATAAAGCTGATCGGCTACCATTTTATAACTTAACCCGTTTACCACACATGCCAGTACTTCTTTTTCCCTGGGGGTGAGATGATACTCAGGCGCTGCCTGTGGTTTTACATGCTCTGGTATCTGCTGCATCTTTGTTAATACCTTACGGGCAATTGATGGCGACATGGGTGAGCCTCCAAACTGGAGTTCCTTTATTGATTCTATTAACCTGGTATTGAGGTAATTTTTTAAAATATAACCCGATGCACCGGCGCAAATAGAATCAAATACCCTGTCATCATCTTCAAAAACAGTTTGCATCAATATCAATATATCAGGGAATTCCTTTTTGATAATTTTTAAAGCTTCGATTCCGCTCATTTCCGGCATTTCAATATCCATGAGTATCACATCCGGGTTGCAGGCTTTTATATCAATTGTACAATCCAGTACATGGGCAAAAGAACCCACTACTTCAAATTCCTTTTCAGTTTTTAATAACAAGCTGATGCTGTCCCTGATATTATTGTTATCATCAAATATGGCGATGCGAAGGCTCATGGTGTAAGATTGGGAAAAATAGGCCGTTAATAAAATTCTTCAATAGAGAGATTTGCTGCAATAATTATAAATTCCTGAATTATACCGTTTACTTAACCACTAAGTAAAACATTATTCAGATATAAAATGCCCACTTATGTAGCCGCCCGACGATACACCCATTCCAATAATGTCGGCACCTCCCGGAAAACGAAGCAGGTTGAAGCCTGTTTTAAAAGTGCAGGTGGTTCCAGCCTGCAGGTGGATATTTAGGCTAAACTTAGCTGTATAATTATACTGATTTGTAGAGCTACTTGTTTCTGATCCAGCTGTTTTATCCATAGGATCTTCTAATAGCAAAAAGTTTAGATCAGTAGCACTAGGTTGGTTTGCTACGAAGTCCAGTGTGGACCTTGACAACAAAATTACACTGATTGCACTGGTTACAAAATAGCGTAGGGTGCCTTCAAAATGGTAAAGCCCTGTTCTGTTTACTGTAATAAAATTGCCCGTTAACCCGGGATTGGAAATGGTAAAATCTGATCCTGTTTCATTAGTTGATCCAAAATCTAAAGAATCTTCCTGGGAAGTTTGGTTGGCGGCACCATCCACATTCCAATTCCCTCGCCCAGTGAATGAGGTTCCTGTTCTTGTATTATTAGTAGGGACAATGTAAAAACGACCCCCCTCTGAATAGGCCAAATTTTTCCAGGTTGGTGATACGCCAGGACCACTGCTGGTCAGTACCTGGCCAGCCAGGCCTGCATTATCACCTGGCATCATTGCTCCACTCACTTTTAAATTTCCCAATACGTCAAGTTTTTGAGTTGGGGTATTAGTGCCAATACCTACATTATTTTGCGCTCTAAGATTATCACATACAACAAGAGCCATAAAGAGAAAGGCAAACTTTTTCATATAAAAATTTTAGATGGCTAAAGTAATCGTATCATTTTATGCAGGCAATAACCGAAAGTGGGGATATTGATCAAACTTTATAAATGATCTAAGCCGGCCCTCGATTGTAAAGTCCATACTGATATTATATCTTATGGCTTCTGAGCTCACCGAAAGTGATTATGATTGAACCTGCAAAGTGCAGAATGAAATCAGGTAAGAGGAAGATAAAACGATATAGCTGCGCCTTCTCCTGGTAAACTGGAAATTATCAACTCTCCATTTAATTCGATGGCCCTTTTGTGCATATTATGCAACCCGTTACCAGAAAGTGTTGCTCGATTGGCGGCCATTTCTTTTTCGCGATTAAATCCCACCCCATTGTCAATGATTTTCAGTAACAGTTTGTTTTTTTCTAATGATATATCTACCCGCAGTTCCGATGCCCCGGAGTATTTTATTGCATTTGTTACAGCTTCTTTAAAAATGAGATAAAAATTTTTTCTTTTGTCCATATCTAACTGTAGCGAGGCGATCGTTTTATCGCAGTTAAGATTAAAACGGATATTTCTAGCCGCCGCAAGTGGTAGGGCAAAAGATTCCATGCGCAGAATAATTTTTTCCATATTATCATTACGCGGATTAATAGCCCAAACCGTGTCATTCAGTTCTGTAATCATATCGTTGGATGTTACACTAATTTTATCCAGTATTTCTTTCAACTCGTCCTCTTTACTTTCTTTGCTTTTTATATGTGCAACCTGGCTATACACAGAAATACTACTGAGTGTAGAACCAATATTATCATGCAGGTCTTGTGCAATTTTATTACGGATGGAATGGCGTTTCAATAATTCATTTACACGATATCGATATATTATATAGATAATTCCCGAAATAAATATTGCAAATAAAATATAAAACCACCATCGCTTCCAAAAAGGAGCAATCACTTCTACGCTGACAGAAGAAATGTTTTCAGTCCACTTTCCAGTGCCGACGGATGCCCGTACTTTAAAAATAAAATCTCCGTTCCCAGTATTGGGATAGCTGGCAAAATTTCTCCTGCCGGCATCTACCCAATCTTTGTCCATCCCTTCCAGCATATAACTATAATGAATTTTTTCACTGCCGGAGTAATATGGGGCAGCAAATTCAATAGTAAAATAATTCTCGGTGTATTTCAATCGTATTTTATCCTGAAATAATAAATGACTCAAAGATTTATTGAATACCCTGAAATCGGTTACAATAACTTTTGGTTCCTGAACCACTTCTTTAATTAGTTGTGGTATAAAAGAAATAAAATAATTGGACCCACCTGCATACAATATTCCATCATCATCTTTGTATATATAACCCTTTATCCCACCCGATTTCTTTATATCCGGTAATTCAAATGAAGTGTAGGCTTTTACGGTTGGATTATACCTATGCAGGTTGCCTCCGCCAATCATCCATACATTGCCTTCCTGATCGGTTTGTACTCCTTCGAGTAGGTTGGTAGAAGAAGTGATATGTTCAAATTGTTGGGTTTTGATATTGAAATGCTGCAAACCACCACCGTTGGTCGTTACCCATAAATTACCTTTTCCATCGTCAATCATATCAAATACATGATTATTAGTAAGAGATGATGCCTCTTTTGGATTGTTCTTAAAATATTTTATTTGCGGTTCCTTTTTTTTATCCCAGGAACCTAATCCTTCTTTTACCGTAGCCAGCCATATACTTCCATCAGCGCTTCTGTAGAATTTCCGGATAAGGTTGTCGGCAAGATTAAAGGACGAGACAATTTTCAGGTTGCTGTCCAGCCTGCTAATCCATTTTTTTTCTTTCAGGTCGTAATAAGCCAAGTAATGCCCATATGGCGATGTTATCAAAACAGGATTATTATTAATAGTGTCCCGAATGATGGACACAACTCTTGATTCAATTATACGGTACATCACTTTATCCTGCTCAGTGTTAGGTAATAATTGAATAGTCTTGCTTGTTGGATTATACCAGAACAGCGAATAATTGGTTCCGAAATACATAGTGCCATCATCATCCTTAAAAAATTTCGTGACTGAGATATGCTCCCCATTAAAAATCACCGGCAGGTGTTGAAAGAGTTCTTCATTTCTCTTTTTCAAATAAATCCCATTGTTGGCAGCAATCCAAAGTGTTTTACTTTTATCCCGGAAAAAATCATAAATAGTTACAGATAATTCGCTCTTGAGTGTACCCGGCAAAAACTGTTGAATAAATTGTTGGTTCAGGCTGCTTACACTGATGCCTTTATTGGTACCTACCCACAAGTTTTCGTCCTTATCGATAAAAACACAATTAACAGCATTGTCGGCAATGGTACCTTCGAGTGCGGGATTATAGGAGTAGTTGTAAAACCGGTTCGATTTTTTATCCAGCATATGCAGGCCTGCATACCTGCCTCCCATCCAAAGACGCTTATGCTTGTCTTCTGCAACATCATCTATTTCATCTTTGGTAAAAGAAAAGGGGGAAGCTGATTGTTGAAATACTTCTTCTTTTTGTGAAGTTGCGTTGAATTTATACATTACTTTATCCCATGAGCCATACCAGATATCTTTTTCACTATCCATAAATAATGAAGTGACCACTACATGTGGCAATTTTGCATAGAGGTTGGAATAGCGTTCATCGAATTGGTACTTCAACGATTGCGTATTTATTTTCAATAATCCTCCTCCCTGCCGGCCTATCCATAGATTTTGCCTGGTATCCATGCAAAGCGATAGTGCGGTGGCAGTTCCTTCTTTGATAGGCTCATCAAATTTTTCAGTTTCTTTATTAAACCGGACGACCCTTTTCCCGCTTGTAGCCAACCATAGAAATCCATCATCATCCTGCACAAGGGCATTAATGATATTTATCGGGATAGAGGATTTATCATCTATTTGGTTTTTAAATTGTTTAAACTGTTCTTCTGCTGTCAACCGGTAATCATATCTACTCAATCCGCCATCGATTGTAGCAATCCATAAAATTTCATTTTCATCTTCCCACAAATCAGAAATGATATTGCCTGAAATACATGTAGAAATACCTGGCTTGTTTCTAAAAACCAAAAAATTATTCCCGTCAAACCTGTTTAGCCCATCATCGGTACCTATCCAGATAAACCCTCTTTTGTCTTGCAGAATGCAATTCACTTTATTATGTGAAAGTTCATTGGCAGTATTGATTTTTTTAAAATATAGATTAGGCTGCTGTGCAGCAGCTAACATTGCCAAGAGCAATGACGAAAAGGTGAGAAATAAACATTTCAAAGAAGAAGATTTACCCCTAATATAAAAAATCCCGGGAACTCTTATTTCACTTCCTGCATGTCTACCAATTTCTTATAGAAACCATCCTTGAGATTAATCAATTCATCATGTGTACCTCTTTCAACAATTTTACCTTTTTGAAGTACAACAATTTCATCTGCATGGCGGATGGTACTGAGGCGGTGGGCGATCACAATACTGGTTCTGTCTTGCATAAGATTGTTTATAGCATCTTGTACCAGGCGTTCACTTTCCGTATCAAGCGATGATGTAGCTTCATCGAGAATTAAAATAGGAGGGTTTTTTAAAACAGCCCTTGCGATGGTTATTCGCTGCCGCTCTCCACCACTTAGTTTACTTCCCCGGTCACCAATATTTGTATTGTACCCGTTTTCTTTCTGGGTAATAAAATTATGGGCATTAGCGATTTTCGCCGCATTCATGATCTGTGTTTCTGTAGCAGCATCCATACCCAGGGCAATGTTATTTGCAATCGTATCATTAAAGAGGATCGGTTCCTGGGTTACTATTCCCATTTGACTCCTCAAAGAATGCAGAGAATAATCCCTGATGCTCTCTCCATCAATCCAGAGTTCGCCCGATGCAGTGTCATGAAACCTTGGCACCAGGTCGGCAAGTGTGCTCTTACCCGCACCCGATGATCCAACTAGCGCAATTGTTTTACCTTTCTCAACGGTGAGATTTATGCCGTCGAGTATGATCTTATCTTCGTATGCAAATCCAACATTTTTGAATTCAATTTTATCATTGAATTTTTGAAGTTGCTTTGGATTCTCAATTTCTTTAATACTAGAGTCTACATTGATAAGGCTTTCTATCCGGTCAATACTTGCAGCGCCACGACGAATGTTGTATGATGCTGAAGAGAGCCCTTTTAGTGGCTGGATAAGTTGGGAAAATATCGCGATGTAGGCAAGAAAATCCCCCGGGTCAAGAAACTCGCCGCGCAGCACTAGCCTTCCGCCATACCAAAGTACACATACCACAGCTGTAATACCAAGAACTTCTGAGACAGGCGAAGCAAGATCTCTCCTCCTGTTTGCCCGGTTCTTGATTTCAAAAAGTTCATCATTTTCCCTGGTAAACTTATTGAGCTGTTTCTTTTCTGCATTAAATGCTTTAATGATCCGGATCCCACTAAGCGTTTCGTCTATGGTTGAAAGTATGGCACCAAGTTTTTCCTGTACCCGGGTACTTTGTTTTTTTAATGATCTCCCAATCCTGCCAATTATCAACCCTGAAACCGGCAAAAATATTACAAGAAACAAAGTAAGTTGCGGGCTGAGCACAACCATATAAGTAAAGAAAAATATGATGGTTACAGGCTCACGAAAAATCGTTTCGAGTACGCTTACTGTTGAACTCTCCACATCGCCCAGGTCATTTGTGAGCCTGCTCATTATATCACCTTTCCTTTGCTCGCTGAAGTAACCGATCGGTAATGACAATATCTTCTTGTACATATGGGTACGCATATCATTGATGATATTATTCCTGATCGGGTTCAGGTAATACATGGATAGATAAAGAAAAATATTCTTGAGAATTATGGAGATCAGGACAATTATACAGATTATACCCAGTGCTTTGATATCTCCATTGGGCTGACTGATCACATCGTTTAGCCAGGCTTTTACGTAATTAACCGGGTTAATGTTATTTAGAAAACCCGATCCTCCCGGTATGGATTTAGAAATATCTTCTTTTTTGAAAATGAGCAACAGGAACGGGCTAAGTAAACCTAGCGAAATCACCGAAAATAATGCTGAGAGAATATTAAAACTAAAGTAGGCAGCAACTAATTTAGGATAATGGGAAACATAATTGAAAATCGTTCTTAAACTCTTCATTTATAGGGCTGAAATAACAGCAATGGTATAATACCGGCAAAGTAACTAATTTTACAACGAACAATACCCGATAAATAATGACAGAAGGAAAAAGACAGAAGCAGGTTGCCGCGGTATTAAACCAGGAGCTTAACGACATTTTTAACAGGATGGGATTGAATATGGGAGATGGTGGGATGATCTCAATCTCTTCAGTAAAAATTACACCCGATCTATACGAAGCAAGAGTTTACCTGAGTTTTTTCCAGGTAAAAGATAATGTAGCAATGCTCAAAAAAATAGAAGATAAAAATAAAGAGATACGAAAGGAACTTGGTACCCGTGTGCGGCACCAGCTGCGCTCCATCCCGGAACTTACATTCTATATTGATGATACGCTGGATTACGTGTTTAAGATTGAACAGCTTCTTGATAAAGTGAAAAATGAAAAGCCCGAAACGGAATAACGAAAATGTATTTAACCTTCGCCTGGCGCTATTTCAAAGCAAAGAAAACAACCAATGCAATTAATATCATTTCATGGGTAACTGCAGGGGTAATCGCTTTTGCAACCATGTGCCAGGTGTTGGTATTGAGTGTCTTCAATGGCTTTGAAGAATTGGTGAAATCCCTCTATTCCAATTTTTATACAGACTTGCGCATCATTGCTTCAAATGGTAAAACAATTAGTTTCTCCGAAGCACAAGTTAGCCAGCTTAAATCAATCAGTGGCATAAAAGGAGTATCATTGATGGTGCAGGAAAAATCGCTGGTACAAAGCGGAGAATCACAAACGGTAGTCTTTCTAAAAGGCGTAGACGAAAACTTTGAAAATGTTTCAGGAGTTCCGCAAAAAATGCTTCGCGATGCAAAATTTGAGATCGGCACTACGGATCAACCATTTCTTGTACTAGGCTCAGGTATTGAAAATGCACTGGGTATTAGAAGCGACCAGGCATTATTTCCAATAACCGTTTTTCTTCCGAAGAAAGTAAATGTTGCTCTTGCCGACCCGCTTGAATCATTGAGTGAGGGTAATGCAAATGCTTCGGGTAGTTTCGCGATCCAACAGGATTTTGATAACCGTTATGTTATTACAAACATCGGTTTTATGAAGCAACAAATGGCATATGCCGACAGGGAATTCACGGCTGTTGAGATAGCGCTTTCTGAAGAAGCAGATATGGATGCAATAAAGAAATTATTGCAACAACAATTTAAAGAAGGTTATACCGTGCAGACGAAGTACGAGCAGAATATGAGTTTATACAATTCTATGCGGCTTGAAAAATGGGCCATCTATGCAGTGCTTACACTCATCCTCATAATTGCTGCATTTAATATGATAAGTGCGCTTACCATGCTGGTTTTGGAAAAACAAAAAGACATTATGGTGCTTCAATCTTTAGGTGCAGAAAAATCCCTGATCCAAAAAATATTTCTTAGCGAAGGTTTATTACTAGGTAGTATTGGGACAGTTTCCGGGATATTGCTGGCCACAGCGATCTGTCTTGTTCAAATGAAATTTCAGGTCATTAAACTTCAAGGCAATTCTTTTCTCATAGATTATTTTCCTGTCCAGTTATTATTGAGGGATTTCCTGTTGGTAGGCGCTACAGCATTATCAATAACCATACTGGCGGCATGGTTACCTGCGAGGAAAGCCGCCCGTGCTGCATCAGGCTCTGCTTTGAGGGGTCTATAAAAAGTTCGGATTAATAATCTGCCATATTGGAATCAAGTTGCGTGAGTGCAAGTTCCAGTTGTGCATCATTGGGCGCAATACCATGCCACTCGTGGCTTCCCATCATAAAATCAACACCATTACCCATATGTGTTTTCATGAGGTTTACGATGGGTTTGCCTTTGCCAAGAAAAGTCTGGGCTTTCTTCAAACCGGCGATCACAGCATCCAAATCGTTTCCCTCCATCTCCAGAACTTCCCAGTTGAAAGCCTGGAATTTTGCATGTAGATTATCAAGAGACATGACCTTTTTGGTTGGCCCATCGATTTGCTGGCCATTCCAGTCAATTGTGCAAATCATATTGTCTACCTTATGATGTGCAGCAAACATGATCGCCTCCCAATTCTGCCCCTCATCAAGTTCGCCGTCGCCATGAAGCGAGTAGACTGTGCGGTCATCCTGGTTTAATTTTTTGGCCAGCGCAGCACCGATAGCCACGCTCATTCCCTGGCCCAGAGAACCAGAAGCAACTCTTACGCCTGGCAGGTGCTCATGCGTTGTAGGATGGCCCTGTAAACGAGAATTAATCTTTCGAAAGGTTGCCAATTCTTCTATCGGGAAGTAGCCTGATCTTGCCAATACACTATAAAATACCGGCGAGATATGACCATTAGACAAAAAGAACAAGTCTTCCCCTTTGCCATCCATATTAAAGCTGGGATCATGCTTCATAATCTCAAAATATAATACCGTAAAAAACTCAACACATCCCAACGAGCCACCCGGGTGTCCACTCTGAACCCCATGAACCATACGCACTATGTCCCTCCTGACCTGGCTGGCAATAGCTTTAAGATCTTTCATATTAGATGTATTAGTAGTAAATAAGATATGCTACAGTTTTCTCCAAAAAAGCGCTGCAACCTACGCTAAAAGAGGCAATTCACAAACATCAATGTTGTGTATTTTCTACGTAATTATACTATTCAAGAAGCTACAACGTTTATTTGCTGTAATACATTGGTAAAGCACTACCTTGTAGCTGTTGTTATTTTTTTTCGAAGCAAATTTACGGTACATTTATTAATAAGAAAGTTACTAACGGATTACCATTCGTAGAAAGTAAATTATACTTTTGTAATCATTCGGCAAAGACTGAGATCAATTAATACACGTTGGCATGGATAATATTTTACTAAGTTCAGCTCTGGCATTTTTGGTTACATTCTTTGCCATTCCTGTGATAATTCAGGTTGCCAAGGAAAAAAAATTGTTTGATGAGCCTGATGAGCGTAAAGTACATAAAACAGTCATCCCTACATTGGGTGGTCTTGGAATATTTGCTGGTTTTATCCTCGCAACCTTGATGGGCGTTCCCGCTAGTGTTTCCAACGAATTACAATACTTTATCGCTGCCGCTGTTGTAATTTTCTTCCTTGGAATAAAAGATGATATCCTTATTTTATCTGCTACAAAAAAATTCATCGGTCAGCTGATAGCTGCCGGCATCATCATACGATTCGGTGGAATACAGCTTAATAATATGCACGGATTTCTTGGTCTGCAAGAGATTCCCCACATGGCCAGTGTTTTCCTAACCTTGTTTACTGTAATTGTAATTACCAATTCATTCAACCTTATTGATGGTGTAGATGGACTAGCAGGGAGCCTAGGATTGCTGAGCTCACTTGTTTTCGGAAGTTATTTCTTAATAGTTGGTCAACTCATGTACGCTGTTATGGCTTTCTCATTAGCAGGTAGCCTCGTGGGTTTTCTCATCTATAATTATTCCCCAGCTAAAATTTTTATGGGCGACACCGGCTCCCTACTCATTGGTATGCTCAACTCGATATTTGTAATAAAATTTATCAGTATCGCGGCAGATACTACTCTGCCCATACATGTTACAGCAGCACCGGCGATTGGCTTTGCCATACTCATAGTTCCTTTGTTTGATACATTACGCGTTTTTAGCTTAAGAATTCTCAATCGCAGGTCACCATTTAGTGCTGATCGCAATCATATTCATCATTTCTTACTTGACCTTGGCCTTAACCATAAAAAGATCATGCTGGTTTGCCTTGGTGTAAATATTATTTTCATTGGCCTCGCCTGGTCTTTACAATCTTTAGGGACCACAATGGTTATTGCAGCTCTTGCTTCAGCAGCTGTTATCCTGGTAGGCATAATTTACTACAGCCGCCCCCGGACGAAGATCATTCCTGCGAGGAGTGGGATTGCAAAAGAAGAGGATATTATCAAAACTCATACGATACTAACCCTTGCGGGCGAACGCGTAGAGCAGGAGTAGCATCTTCTTTAACTTTTTTCTCAACCAGTTTTTAGTATTTTCGCTGACTATCTTATTAAAATTAAGATTAGGTAAGAGGAGTGTTTAGCTACCCTGGTATTGCCGAATTAATTTTTCAATCTCAATCTATATGTCCGAAGAAGTTTTACTAATACATGAAGACACTGAAATCAGCATGAAAAAAGCGATTGACCATCTTGAAGCTGAATTGGTGAAGATCCGTGCCGGTAAGGCAAATCCTACTATGTTGGATGGCATAATGGTTGATTATTATGGTAATGCAACACCAATCAACCAGGTGGGAAATCTTAGCGTAATGGATGCGCGGACATTATCAATTCAGCCCTGGGAAAAAAATATGCTTCAGCCCATTGAAAGGGCGATCATTGCGGCCAATATTGGAATCAACCCTCAGAATGATGGTAATATCATCCGGCTAATAATCCCTCCACTTACAGAAGAGCGCAGAAAAGAATTGGTAAAAAGAAGTAATGTGGAAGGAGAACATGGCAAGATATCAATCCGGAGTATTCGAAGGGAAGCTATCGAACAAATCAAAAAATTGCAGAAGGATGGGCTTAGTGAAGATGTGGAAAAAGATGCGGAGAAAGATATCCAGGATATGACCGACAAGTATATTAGCCTTGTAGATAAACATCTCGCAGCCAAAGAAAAAGAGATCATGGCAGTGTAATTTTCACCGCAGGTAGCAGCATTCTAATACTTCGCATTTTAATCCAAAATGAACTTTTTTGGATGCGCAAGTGCTTATCAGCTTTATTACCCGGTATTATAAAACCAACCTCAAATACCGTCAAAATGCTTCGCAAATCGGTTAATGAAAGCGTATCATCAGCAAATAAAAAATGGTGGACATGGTGCATCTTCATTGCTTACCTGCTGATTCTTACCAAATTAACGCTATTCAAATTACCTGCACAGTACATGGATGGACTCTACGAAAATTTTCATATAGGGATATTGAAATACAGTATCATGAGAGCGCAGCTAATTCCATTCACTACAATCAAACATTACTTGTTTGAAGAGATTAAACCCTGGGAAGCAGTTGCCAACCTGTTCGGTAATGTCTTGATGTTTCTGCCGGCAGGAGTTTTGTTGCACCGTTTATTTCCATCCAGGATCAATACGTTGTTTAAAGCTACACTAGCATCTTTCTTCTTAAGTATGATGTTTGAACTTATACAAATTGTTACTGTTCTTGGATTGTTCGACGTTGATGACCTGTTACTGAATACTATTGGTGGGTTGCTGGGATATAAATTATATACCTTACAAAAAAAATACCACCGCCACGCATCCTGATGTATTCATAATCTCCAGGAGTAAAGGCTTACCACTACAAATGACTTCTCTATCTAAAAACCGTAGCGTCTTGTATGCCCTGCTAATTACATGGTTGTTTATGCTATTAAAACTTACCCTTCTAAAACATTCGATACCTACTTATTATATGCATTTCCATGATAAATTCAATCCTGGACTCTTAGAAAATAGTTTTAATCGAGCCAACCTAACGCCCTTCAATAGCCTGAAAGATTTCTTGTTTTATGAGCCCGACAGGCCCTTTGCCTATTTTAATCTTTTTGGTAATGTTCTTATGTTCGTTCCAGCTGGTATTATTTTCCCGGCATTATTTTCAAAGCAGAACATGGCTTTTAAAATTTTTTTAACGAGCTTCTGCATCAGTCTTGGCTTCGAAATTCTACAGCTGTTTACAGGCCTTGGGGATTTTGATATTGATGATCTGATGCTTAACAGTTTTGGGGGACTGGCAGGCTTTGCTATTCATACTTTTCTCCAGCGGAAAAGAGGGCAGTCTCCACATGACATTAAAAAATCCACGAATTGGTTTTGAATTTTACAGTTTATTTCTTGGCATGTATTTTTCTATTCCTTTTTAAAACTTTTAATTATGGATACTTCAAAAAATAAGCCCGGGAAACAAAATCGACCAATGGATCAGGATAAGATGGCGGAGGAACTGAAGCACGATAATGAGCAGGCGCATAATAGAGATAGTACAACTGGTGATCAAAGTGAATTTCCCGGATATCCGCATTACCCGGCAAAGGATGATATCATGTCTGCCAAAAAAAATGAGCGGGTTGAATTAGATGTGGAAAATCTTCCTAAGCGGGGTTCAAATATTAATGTTGATCTTAAAGAAGGGATGCCAGCCAATAGTGGGATTGTACAAAATGAGGGGATTCCGCTGGCTGACATGGATGATGATGAACTGGTAATCGTTCCAGGTACTGATGCCGATGTAACGGCCGAAGATCTTGATATGTTGGAAAATGATTCAGGAAATCCTGAAACATTAAACCGGGTCAAACTCGACCTTATAGATGAAGAAGATACCGGCCAGGAAGAATTGGATGTGCCTGGAAGTGAAATTGATGATGCTAATGAATCCATTGGGGAAGAGGACGAAGAAAACAATTATTACAGCCTGGGAGGAGATGGCCACGAAAATCTCGAAGAAGACAAATCCTAGAAATGACTCATATGAAAAGACAGCAGCTAATCAGGAAGCACTGCTACTTTGTTGTTGTTGCGGTTTGCAACATACACACCCACGAGAATTAACCCTAGACAAAAAATTTGTTTCCATGTAACATCTTCATGAAATAATATACCCCAGAAAATGGCTACGAATGGAATCCCATAAGTGACCATGGAAGAAAATATTGCACCAGCCCTTTTAATCAGGATATAGAAAATTATTGTGGCCAGGGCTGTTCCAAATAATCCAAGTATGACGGCAGCTACAGTGCCTGCAAGCATTTTCGAAGCTGTTAATGAGAAATAACCAGTGAAATACAATATGATAAATGCAGGAATTGCACAGAGTGATAGGGCAACAGCTGCTGTTTTTAATGAGCCAATATCTTTAAGGTGCTTTTGCACAAGGTTTACATTTATCCCGTAACATAAAGTTGCCAGGATTATGAAAGAAGAATAATAAAGGTTATCATTTCCCCCGATTCCTTTGCTGAGCAATAACAAGATGCTACCAACAAATGCCACGAGAATGCCGAGTATTTTTTGTGAAGGGATTTTTATATTGAAGAGCCATGCTCCGACAATAATTGTAAAGATTGGTGTCAGTGAATTAAGTGTGCCTGCAAGTGCACTATCGATACTTTCTTCAGCCATACAGAATAAAAAGGATGGAAGTAAACTACCAAGCAACCCTGAAAGAAACACATAACCGAGCTTATCGCGTGGAATACTACGTATATGCTTCAGGGTTACGGGCAACAAAATAAGTCCCGAAGAAGCAACACGAATGGCTGCCACCTGGTAAGCTGTAAGGTGTTCCAACCCAACTTTTATCAAAATGAATGAACTGCCCCAAATAAATGAGAGTGCTATAAAAATTCCCCAATTGATCAGTTGTTTATTCAAAGCTGAATGTAATGGCGCAAAGGTGATCGAATAAATTCAATTGCAACAGATAAATTGCATATTTTAGTGATCTGCCGGGAATGAATTGGGAATCATTAATAATCCTGGTATTCGAATCATGGAAAA
Organism: Chitinophagaceae bacterium; assembly: GCA_046595095.1. Classification (GTDB taxonomy): domain Bacteria; phylum Bacteroidota; class Bacteroidia; order Chitinophagales; family Chitinophagaceae; genus Ginsengibacter. The sequence goes on along the minus strand of JBKJPO010000399.1, from coordinate 3,503 downwards.
GATCAAGCTCAAAAACATCAGCACCAGGGCACCAAAAGATTTAAGTAAAGAAAATACAAAACTTGAAACTGCCAAAATTCTGGAGGAGCTTAACGAACTCCAGAATTTATTGTACGCGGAAAATAAAAATTCCATCCTCGTAGTTCTTCAAGGCATGGATGCAAGTGGCAAGGATGGTGTTATCAGGAATGTATTTGGTTATATGAACCCACAGGGTGTATCAGTAAAAAGTTATAAAGCTCCCTCCTCCGAAGAATTGAGTCATGATTTTTTATGGAGAGTCCATCCACATGCTCCAAAAAAAGGCATGATACAGATATTTAACCGCAGCCATTATGAAGATATTCTTACCACCCGGGTACATAAATGGTGTGATGATGAAACCGCTGTAAAAAGAATCAAAGCCATTAATGATTGGGAAGAGCTGGTTACTGAACATAACAATACCCATGTTTTGAAATTTTACCTCCACGTTTCCCCGGAAGAACAACAGGAACGCTTAGCCGAAAGAATAAAGGATCCAACAAAAATGTGGAAGTACAATGAAAAAGATAAAGATGAGGCCAAACTTTGGGATGATTACATGGCCGTATACGAAGAAGCATTTGAACAGTGCAACAAATATCCCTGGACAGTTGTTCCAAGTGATCAAAACTGGTATAAGGAATTCGTTGTAGCGAGGCAATTAAGAGACAAGTTGAAAAGTCTTGAGATGAAATTCCCGGTAATTGAGATACCTCCATCTTATAACAAAAATTAATTCTTTCATTTTTTAAAAATTTTTTTTATGGGCTTCATTAAAGAATTCAGAGACTTTGCTATACGGGGAAACATCATTGACCTGGCGATTGCAGTAATCATTGGAGCTGCCTTCGGCAAAATAATCACTGCACTCGTTGATCATATTTTTATGCCGATCCTGGGTTCGTTCATTGGCTCCAGTTTCGCTAAACTACACACAACAGTCAATGGTGTAGTAATCACGTATGGCATATTTATCCAGGAACTGGTGAATTTTGTTCTGATCGCTTTTGTTTTATTCATGTTGATAAGGACGATGAATCGCTTTAAGAAAAAACAGGCAGTGCTTGCTGCCGGTCCGTCGTCAACAGATGTTTTATTAATGGAAATAAGGGATGAGTTAAAAAAGAATCAGGTTTAAATCTTTTAAAATGTAGGTTTGAATGCGAAGATTAAACCAAAAAATTCGATTTTATTTCCGGTATTATACACTGATTAGCTGCTTTTCCACACAATTTTTCTATTTGAAAAAAAACCTTATTTTCGCAATGTTTATAGCATATAATAGCTTCATCATGCTATCTTCATGAATACCCAACAAATACCAAACTAACATGAAAAAATTTTTAACTCTCTTAGTAGTGATGGCGCTGTGTTGTAGCGTATATGCTCAAAAAACAACGAAGGCTTCAAAAGTTAGAGCGAAAGCAAGCTGGAACAAAAGTTTGGTGGTTGCTTTATATGCCGGCCAGGCAGGCAGTAGGAACTGGGCATCAGGTAGTGAGCCATTTTCGCTTTCAGGAAATGCTTTTTTAAATGGTTTTGCAAACCGTGCTGCAGGCAACTGGTACTGGAATAATAATTTTATCGCTTCTTTTGGGATGAACAACAGCAAGAATCTCGGATTCAGAAAAAATGATGACAAGATTGATTATTTTTCGACGCTTGGACTGAAGATGAAAAAAATGCCAAGCCTGGCCTGGGCTGCAGCATTCAATTTCCGTTCGCAATTCTGGAGAGGATACGATCATGATTACCTGAACCAGGGCATCAAAAGAAGGACCTCTGGATTCTTTGCACCGGCTTACGTTACCGTTGCTCCTGTTGGACTTGAGTGGACGCCGGCAAAATGCAAGGGAGATATAAAATTCTTCGTAGGCGCAGGACTTCGGGGAGTGATTGTTTCAAATGCTCCTTACAGCTATGTATACCAGGGTGGTATCATTCCCACAGAATTTGTAAATGATAAGAATCCTGCAGGCCAGGAAAGATCGGTAGCAGAAATGTATGGAGTAGATCCGAAAAAAACTATTCAATACCAGGTTGGTCCATACTTTTCATCGGTTTACAATAAACAGGTAGTAAAGAATGTAACCTTAATGGGCAGGCTGGATATTTATTCTGACTTCACCCACCAGTCAGGTGCAAATCTCGATTTCTTCTTTACCAATACTTTCAACCTTAAAGTAAATAACTGGTTGAGTGCAGTGTACAGCATTGACCTTGCTTACGATGATGATGTTAAGAAATTCGGTTATTATAAAAACAAAACCGGCACACAGGTTAAATCAATCCTGGGTGTGGGTATTAATGCCAGGATAAAATAATATAATTCAATATATTTGTGATCCCGGTGAATTCCATTTCACCGGGATTTTTTTTACAAAAATGCAGTTGTGAATACAGAGACATACCAGATAAAATTACCCCAGTTTGAAGGTCCTTTCGATCTCTTGTTATTCTTTATTGAAAGAGATGAACTTGATATTTATAACATCCCGATTACAAAAATCACCAATGAATTCCTGCATTTCCTGCACCAGAGTGATGCTTTAAATATTGAATTAAGCAGTGAATTCATCCTTTTTATCAGCACACTGATGCGGATTAAGGCGAAGATGCTTTTGCCGCGCAAAGAACTTGATCCATTGGGTAACGAGATTGACCCACGAAAGGAACTCATAGACAAAATCCTGGAATACAAAAAGTTTAAAGCGGCTGCGGTACAAATGGCTGAATTAGAAGCTACCCGAATGCTCATGGTAAAACGCGGTAATCTGCAAAAGGAATTATCGCAGATTGGTGAAGAGGCCGGCGAGGGAACGGAGATACAAGCGGTTACACTTTTCAAACTGATGAAGGCTTTTGAAAAAGTTGCGTTGAGACTCGCAGAAAAGAAAAACAAGCCTGTTCATACAGTTGTTCAATATGATTACACCATGGAGGGCTCACGTAGTTATATGCTCGAGATTACCAGGAAAGAACATACACTTTCGTTTGAAAAAATCTTTGACGTTTGTGAAAATAGAATTCATGCGATTTTCATTTTCCTGGGTATGTTGGAACTAATACAGGCAAGATACTTAAGCATCATAACCGGTGAAGGCAATAATAATTTCATTATTGAATTTAATGAAAACAGGGTAGAAGAAAATCCATTTGATATGCAGTCGATGGATGATTTTAGAAAAGGTGAAACCGGAACTGAAGAAAAGCAATGAGTGAATTATAGTCAGCAATAAATTATTCTACGGTTAAATCCTATTCGCTGTCCCAGCTCTTTGGATGGATTGAGCAATTCTTTTAATGCTGCAAAAATCAGCTCTATCTCTTGTTCTGTTTTCCTCATTTTGTTATCCTGCCTTTCTATTTTACCATCTTGCTTTAGCATTTTTCTTTCCATTTGTTCCAATTTCAACAAAATATCTTTATTCGTTAAAAGGATTTCTTTCATTTTAGTAAACACTCTTATAATTTGTATG
>JBKJPO010000269.1:0-11555 GCA_046595095.1 Chitinophagaceae bacterium | reverse complement strand
AGATTATTCAGGGTATTAAAATAGAAATGCGGACTTAGTTGTTGCTTCAATAAATTAAGCTGCATATCCTTATTTATAACCGCCAGTTTTATCCGTTGTTTTTCGGAATGCCTGTATTCAAAATAAAATTTCAAAGCATAAAATGCGGACAACTTTAATACATATTTTCCAATATCTGCCCATGAATTATAAACAAATGATTCGAATGATTTATTCTGTATTGATTCCCACACCAGCCAGTTTTGACCAGACCGAAAGATGGCATAAAGAGTGGATATCCATAAAAAATAATATGCCAGGGATATAAAGATATTAAGCAGGATAATTTTCCAGAGCCGTAAATAATTGATTCTGTTCAGAAAAAACCACAGAAGCCCGGTAAAGAGCAAATGCTGTAACCAGTTGACTAAATAAAAACCCTGGGGCAATACACATGCAGAGCATTTGTTTCGGGTAATAATATACTGGATGCCAAGAATAATAATTTCTATACCGGCATAAATTAAAAAGGAACGTCTCCAGAATTTATAACCATGGCCTTTTTCTTCGGCAGAAACTAAGTCCGGTATGTCATAATTATCTTTCTTCATGCAAAGTTATACTGAGTTTAAACGTCATGTTATCATTTGAATTACTGAAAGAAAATTTGCCTGGATATATCTCTGTTAATCGGTAATGCAAAGCATCGTCGTGAGACAAGAATTGCAAATTGCCATTTCGGGAACTGTTGTTTAAAATCATTATCATTTCATTACCTGAAAATCTTAATTGTATCTGGTATAATCTATCTGCTGCCAGATAATTACCACCACCCATCTTATCAATAAACCCGGCCAGCAACAAAGGAGAAATTTTAAGCTTATCATAGTCGCCTGTTACCTCTGTTTCGAACTTTAAGGTACCATCCTGCTGGTTCAGGAGTTGGGTATAATTGGTAAGAAATTGGATTTCTTTTTTTACATCGATGAATTTTTCTTTGGCCTCATAAATCACGTATTCCATTACTTTGGCCAACTGCAAAATGGGGCTGGTAGCATCCGACGGCTTCTTAGCTGCCAACTGCCGCAAATGATTTATTGTTTTAAAATAGAAAGATGGATTAAGATGCCATTTCAATATTTTAAGCTGGAGTTCTTTGTTGGCAACGGCCAGTTCTATCCGCTTTTTTTCTTCCAGCCGGTAATTGTAGAAATATGCAGCGAGGTAAAACCATGAAAGACGAAAGGCATGTTTCAATAATTGATAATTGAGATAAGAATACTGGTCACCACTATCAAGTATTGCTTTAAGCCGGTCGTTTTCTGTTCTTGTTAATTCCTGGAGGTTGTCATATAAATAGCCAATTACATTCTGTACAGGGCCAAACCAGGCATAACTGTACACCACATAGAAACCAATGCTGGCCAGTATCTGTACAACAATCTTTTTTTTTCTTAGAGACCAGGCTACCCACCAGATAGGCCAAATCAGCAGACACTGAAAAACCCACATTAAAAAGTGAATTTCAAGAGTACTTATAGGCGTTGTTCCAAAATTATTTAAAACAAAAAAGAACAATAACTGGATGATGGCTTCTACCAAAGAATAGAGGGCAAAAACTTTTAACCAATAACGGGTCATGGCTTTATGTTGAGGCTGCCAAATCATTTACTACAGATAAAGTTAACAACATGGTAGACAACAAGAACTATGGGCGGTAACAAATCTATAGAAGGGTGGAATTATTCAACAAAGGACAAATGTTTTTCAAGTAAAAAAATATTTTAATTTCTTCCACTCCGTAGGTTTCGGAGTGCTGGCGATACATTGTAAATTATCCAACAGGCTGGATTAATAAAAGAAAAAAAAGTTCGGAACATCTATTCTGTTTTATCGACCTTATTATAATCTCCAAACCTGCTTACCCTTGTTTCAAATTCGGGATTTACTTTATAGGTGATTTTATTTTTATTGCCGTGTAAAGTTATCAGTCTTACACTTTCAACATTAATTAAACATTCATTGCCATACACTAATATTTCAAAACAATGGCCGCTCACTTTAATTTTATGCCTGTTGCCGCTTATGATCACTCTTTCTCCGTTACAATGAATTGACTCTGTTTTTGCTGTTCCCCGTACTTTTATTTTCGTTTCATATGCTGGTTTCTGGGCATACAATCCATTTATAAAACTGAAAGTGACAATTAATAAGGAAAATGTTTTTAGCATCGTTAGTCTTTCTAAAATAAAAAAATCATTATTCATTTCTTACGTATAGACATTGCCGGTAATGAGGCATCAATTATATGAAACAATTATTCTTCGTCCGAAAAAACAGTTTTCACCTGTATTGCCTGGACCTTTTTATTCCTGAGATAAAAAACAATTGCTCTATCCCCGCTTTTATTACCAACATGTACAAGATACCTTGTTTTACTCTTTTTGGTATAGGTTTCATCTTCATACTCAGGCCCCATAGATACGTTAGCCCCTTTATAGGCAGCAATGACTTTTAATTTATCAGCGCCTACGCCAATACCAGGTACTGTTTTGCATAGAGGACTACTGGTTTTGAGTCCTATTAAATACATATAATAAATATCGTCCGCAGTGTATTGTCGTTGAAACCAAAGCAATACGTTGATATTTTTATACTTCGCAGTTGCTGAATCTTGCCAAGACACAGCAGTATCCAATGCATTTTTGAGTACAAATTTTTGCTTCAGCATTTTTTCAATTTGAGCCTGGCTCATTCCAATTTTTAAAGCGCCGATTCCATTCATGTCTATAACATAATCTTTATTTTGCGCACTTCCTTTAGCAACAAAGGCAATAAAAAGTATAAAGAATATTTTTTTCATACCAGTTATTTTATGTGGCATTGCCAATATCAGAAATTAAAAAATACTTATGCGCCTGCTATATTAAATGAAATAAATCTCAATTAGTATATTATCAACCGATCCAATTTTTTATTGATTGACAACCAAAGTTGAATACTCATATACTACCGGTTTTTACCATTTCATACAATTTATATACTGCAAACAAAATGAATCCGGCAAGCACAATCCCAAAAACCAGGATTATCGGCGATCCCCAGGCGCCATTAATGGTATTGCGCCGTGGATTGCCAGGCAGATAATATATCTTCAGGATATCGCCGGTTTTATACAAACCACGTTTTGTAGATAATGAGCCGGTGTACTGCTTTGTATTATTTTGTGGAATGAATTTGTACCATACAATTTCCACCGCTGAACGGGACATTGCTATAATATCATAAACAACTGCCTCTGCCGGCAAGCCAACGGATAAAATTTTTTTAACCCTGTTTTTTTTATACAATATAATCGCCAGTGGCACAAAGCCAAACAAAGCAAGGAAGAGCAGGATAAGATTAATTCCAGACATAGAAATGTTGAGTTTTACTTTTTATTAAATAGAATATTTAAGTCTCATATATTTTATAAATAAGTGAAAATTAGTACTAGTCCATTAAACTTTTAAATTCATTTAACTGCGGCTACCCGGTAATCAGTGTCGCCGGTTTTCATTCCCTTATTTCTCCGGTTAACATTATCTGAGATTATCTTTAATCCTCCCGACTACCGTCCTCTGCCATCCTTACAATTTTTGGTATAAACCTCGCCACAATATCCACCAACTCTTTCTGTGCATCCATTACTTTATTAATATCCTTATATGCCATGGGTGCTTCGTCTAACCCGGCGCCGATTAAGGTAACATCATTTTTTGCCAGTATAGATTTCATCTCTTCATGCGAGATGGTTTGTATTGCTTTCGTTCGGCTCATTAGCCGGCCTGCACCATGTGATGCCGAGTTTATAGCATTCATAACGCCCCTTCCACGCACAAGAAAACCCGGAGCAGTCATACTTCCGGGAATGATACCCATTACACCTTTACCCGCAGGTGTAGCGCCTTTGCGATGAACAACTACTTCTTCATCATTCCACTTTTCTTTCCAGGCAAAATTGTGATGATTCTCAATTCTTGCAAGAACATTGGCACCAATAGCTGCTCTTAGTTTATTATGGATTACTTCGTGGCAGGCAGAAGCATAGTCACCGGCAAGGTTCATGGCAAGCCAGTACTCTTCTCCCGGTTGGGTTCTAAGGTCAAGATAAGCAAGATTCGCAGCTTCCTTCGGTAATTTGCAGAGTTCCCTGGCCAACTTCGTGTAATGCCCGGCGATAGTAGCACCAAAACCCCGTGACCCGGAATGTGTGAGCAATGCGAGATATTTGCCTTTTGGTACATTCAACACTTTATCTTCCTCAGCAAAATCAATGATCCCCCATTCTACGAAATGATTACCACCACCGGAAGTCCCTAGCTGTGCCCAGGCTTTATCATGCATTTGCTTTATGAAAGGGGTAAGATTAAATTCATTGCGATCAAGAACTTCATGTTCAGCGCGGTACTTCGGCTGGAAATTATTTCCTGCACCAAACTTCGTGTGTGCAATCAATTCGCGTCTGTACTTTAAGGTATTTTCATTCAAATCATTTGCAGTGATATCGAATACAGATAAAGCCATCCTGCACCCTATATCCACGCCTACCCCGTAAGGTATGATGGCGTTCCTCGTTGCAAGTACACCGCCAATTGGCAAACCATAACCCTGGTGAGCATCGGGCATCAATGCGCCCCCAGCCGTAACCGGTAGTTTCATTGCAATATCCATCTGCAATCTTGCACCCTCCTCAATATAATCTGCGCCATATATCGTGTAAGCAGGCGCATTTTCCACAAGCTGAATCGTTTCATCTATTGGGACAGCAACTTCCTCTATCATTGCCGAGGCTAAGGTCCCCATCATTTCATCATCGAGAAAACTTTCAGGATAGTCTTTCAATTTTTTCAGCATTGCTAGCACTTCTTCTTTTGGTAACTCTTTGAAATTTTTTATTGCCTCTAATGCCAGTCCGAGTATGCGGCCTTCCCGGAAACCTATCGACTTTAATTCATTTCCATTGAGTTTGTTTTTCATGGTGTAAGAAGTTTAAGAGGGTTAAGAGGTCCAAGAGGTTCAAGAGCCAGTTGGTTGAGGGCACTCTGTGTGGAAATTCTGTAATCACTTAAACGTCTTAAACCTCTTAAACCTCTTAAACTTCTTGAACCCCTTAACCCTCCTGAACCTGTTAAACATTTTAAACTTCCGCCATCTCCACATTTTCATTCTTATATGTCTCCATGAGCTTTCGTTGAAGATCGCCGGAAACGGGCGCATAGTGATCAAATTTCATTTTGAAACGCGCTCTACCCTGGGTTATGCTTCGCAAAGAAGAGGCAAACTGGTGCATCTCGGCATGTGGCACTCTTGCTTTTACCACAGCGAACTGACCTTCATTATCGAGTCCTTCTACAAAACCCCGTCTCGTTTGAATATCTCCCATGATACTTCCGGTGAGCTCATCAGGGCAGCGAACATCAACGTGATATACGGGCTCGAGCAGCTGCGGATCTGCCTGCTGGAAAGCTTGCTTAAATGCCATCATCCCTGCCAGTTTGAAAGCCAGGTCATTGCTATCGACTGCGTGCATCTTCCCATCGTATATGCATACCCGTATGTCACGCACATATGAACCGGTGAGTGGGCCCTGGTGCATTTTTTCCATCACACCTTTCAGGATCGAGGGTAAAAAGCGGGAATCGATAACACCGCCAACTATACAATTATAGTACACAAGCTTTCCTCCCCAGGAAAGATTGAATTCTTCCTTGCCACGTACATGCAAGTCAGCAGGATCGGGCATGCCTTCATACCAGGGTTCTATCCGCAAAGCTACTTCGCCAAACTGCCCTGCCCCACCCGATTGCTTTTTGTGCCGGTAAGTTGCTTCTGCTTGTCTGCGGATCGTCTCCCGGTAAGCGATCTTAGTCCTGGTGTAATTCACATCAAGATGATAAATATTAAGAAGCTTCCACTTGATAACTGCAAGGTGCATGTCGCCCTGGCAGTGTAATAAAGTTTGCCCAAGTTCGGCGGAAACTTCCACATGAACAGTTGGATCTTCTTCTTTCAACTGGTGCAAAGCGGAAGCAAGTTTTTCTTCTTCACCCCGTTTGTTATTAGCGATGGCAACACTCATTACAGGTTCAGGGAAAATGATTGGATTGAGTTCTATCTGGTTTCCTTTCTCGTGCAGCGTATTATTGGTATGGGTATTCCTGAGTTTTAAGGTGGCACCTATATCGCCCGCAACAAGCTCAGTTACCGGTATCCGTTTATTGCCTTCCACCACAAAGAGCTGGTTTATTTTTTCGGTTATCCCCGTGCTTTCATTTATAAGTTCCATTCCGCTCTTTATAATTCCCGAATACACTTTGAAATAACTTAAATCGCCAATATGTGGCTCACTCACTGTTTTGTAAATAAAAATACATGCCGGACCGTTTGAATCACAATGTAAAGTGGAACCTGCTTTAGTTTCCTGTGGAGGCATTTCGTTAGCAGGAGGACATACATTATCTATATAGCTCATCAGCCTGGTCACACCACGATTTTGTTTTGCAGAAATACAGAAAACAGGAAAAAGATCATGACGTAACATGCTGAGATGAAGCCCAGCTTTCATTTCATCCTCTGTGAGTTCTCCTTTCTCGAAGTATTGCTCCATCAGCGTTTCATCATTTGAAGCAATTGATTCAATCAGTTCTTTATGCAGCGATTCAGCAGTAGCAAGCTCCGATTCGGGTATGGGAAGTTTTTCGGGTTTGGCACCTTCAGTTGAATATTTGTACATCACCAGGTTGAGGACATCGATAATGGCATCAAAACCCAGCCCGGGATTCAGTGGATATTGAACAACTACGATATTATTACCGAAATGATTTTTGGCTTCGCTTATGGTCTTAGTGAAGTCTGCTTTTGGATGATCAAGTTGATTAACTACTATGATCATTGGAGTTTTAAATTTCTCAGTATATTCCCAGATGATATCTGTGCCTACTTCAACACCGGCACTAGCATTCAGCAACATCAGGCCCGTATCGGCTACCCGAAGGGCAGTAAGTACCTCACCGGAAAAATCATCATAACCAGGGGTATCAAGAATATTTATTTTATACCCTTTCCACGGTGCATGCAGGAGTTTGGAAAATATCGAGTTGCTCCGCTCTTTTTCAAGGTCTGTATAATCACTTACCGTACTTTTTTCTTCCACAGATCCCCGACGGTGTATCAGACCCGCTTCAAAGAGCATACTTTCAGCAAGAGTCGTTTTTCCACTGCCGGAGTGACCCAGCAGCACAATGTTTTTGACGTGAGCAGTATCAAAATCTGGCATAACAAAAGTTTTATGGTGAAGAAAACATTATGAGCCGATAGTAAAGGGTAACTGTGTATGCTGGTAAGCTGAAATGAATCACGATCATCTTCTGCAAATTTTTAGAGCCATTGTAGCTGCTTTACTCCTTGTGAAACTGAATACCCGAATGAAGGTCATACAATTTAGTAAAAATCTTTGGGGAATCAAGTAGTAGAATAAATTGATCTCATTTAGGCTGGGAATCAACCGGTAATTTAGAAACGCAATAGGGCCTAACCGATCACTCGCCTGCTCAATGGATTTGCAACCCGAATTGCTCCTGGTAAACATTAAGACCTTAATCCTTTATTTTTGCAAAAAAAATGCCTGAACATAAACTATTCATGTTGTACCTCGGCTGCAAACCAGCAGGGCGAAACACCGAACAACATGATATTTTTTTCGGTATTGCGAAAAGCCTGAAAGAGCTTATTCCCGATATCATTTCTTACTGGCCCGAGGCAAAAGGAAATATTCATATCGATGCCTGGCGTGAGGTGACAAATGTTGATGATTACGAAATCCAAATTGTTCCCAGGCAGGGAAATTTTCCTGGGGCTGAGCAAGAAAACAAACTGTTTTTCATAAATCTTGTAGGATACAAGCAAAATGAATTTGATGAGTTTCATTATAAAGTGCTCGTGACTTCTGTGGGAAAGTCTGGGGCAATAAAAAAATCGAAAGAGACTGCGTTTTACAAACATGTAGGTTACAAAACTGCCGAATCACATATTGATGATAAATATGGAGTTGATGTAGATGATGCGCACGCAATTAGTGATATACTACCGCAGCAATTCAGAAATGAATTCAGCATCAAGCTTCAGCCGGCAATGAACCAGGTGGAAGACAAGATACATCTCGGATATTTCAGGCTGGATAAGTTATAGCCATATAATAAAATCATGCTTAATAAACTTTTCAATAATTTTAGTAAAAACGTTTCATATGGATGCATTGAATAAGGGTGCAAAGCAAGATGATGAAAAGCTGGAAGTGATAAAATATAAAAAGCCAAATCCAAACAAAAAATTCTGGGTACTTCTTCTTATTACCCTCATACTTTTGGCAGGGATGTATTTTTGGAAACAAATTGAAGTAAGCAAGGCGAAGAGAGATGCAGAAAAAGAAATCGAAGCAAATGAACTGCGCGTACGCCATTCAGTTATTAATGCCCACGAAGAACATCTGAAGCTTTTAGCCAAACCAATCGTATGGGCCATTCGTTCCGAGATAATGACTGGAAATACAGGACAGGTAAGCTTGTATTCCAATGAACTGGTGAAAGAAAAAGGGTTTCAGCAAATTACGATTGTAGATGATAAAGGCACGATAGTCTCGGCTACAGATAAAAAGAATGAGGGTTTGTCATTTTCTGCTATTGGGAAAACAGCGCTCCTTCACAGTAATATTACAATCGTAGAGAATATTGGTGATACCGCGTTTATAGTGAGCAGCCCGGTGATGGGATTTAATAGCCGGCTCGGCACTTTGATCATGAGTTACAAAATACCGGTACAAGTGACTAAACAATGATTTATTAAATTTTCATCCTGTTCATTTTAAATAGTCTAACCCGGGTGCAAAAGAAACCAAAATCAAAACGACGAACGGTAATAAACTATTTCAAGATAGCCACGGATGCCTTACGTGAATTTACCAAAAACGACCCGCTTCGGATGGCAGGTGCTACGGCTTTCTTTACAACGTTTGCACTACCTCCAATCCTTCTCATCATAATACAGGTTCTTGGCCTGGTTATAGATCCAAGAAATATCGGCGAACAATTATTCATTCAATTATCAGAAAATCTCGGGAGGGCTACAACTTTACAGGTAATAGAAACGCTTCGGGCTTTCAGGAAAATGTCGCAGAACTGGCTGGTGACTATTCTGGGTTTTGTGTTCCTGCTTTTCGTTGCCACTACCCTTTTCAAAATCATTAAAAATTCGCTTAATCAAATCTGGAAGATAAAGGTTGTGCGAAAACAAAACTTCGTGGTTACCATAAAATCGCGAATGATCTCTGTGTTGGTTATTTTAGTTGCCGGAATTCTTTTCATCACGGGTATTATTACCGAAGGCATGCAGGCCTACCTGGGAGATATTATTGGGAAATTTGTACCGGCGATAAGATTTTATTTTACAGGAGTGCTCAATTATATTTTTTCCCTTATCCTGGTGACGATCTGGATTACATTGTTATTTCGCTACTTACCTGATGGCCGCCCACAATGGCGGGTAGCGCTTGTAGGCGGATTTGTTACCAGCATTCTTTTTAATTTTGGTAAATATGCTTTGCGTTATTTACTCCCAAAGAGCAATATCAGTAATTTTTACGGTGCTTCCGGTTCAATAGTTTTATTGCTGCTTTTTGTTTTTTATTCTGCCCTTATTTTATATTATGGAGCATCATTTACAAAAATTTGGGGGATGAAACATGGCAGACCTATTCAGCCATTGCCAAGAGCGATCAGGTACCAGTTATCTGAAGTTGAAGAGGTATGACGATCTTCGTTCCCCGCTTGTTTCCCATTCATTTAACAAAAGTTACGCTCACCAGATTCAAACCATTGTTTTTTTCTCTTTCATTTTTGCTGGTTATCAGTCCCCTGTCCACTGTTTTTGGACAGGGTGATAAGGCTGCCCGCCCAAGCCAACAAGTATCTAAAACAAGGAGTACACAGTAATGTAGCTCTGTTGCAGGAGCCCGGGTTTATGCTTTGCTGAATTCTCCGGGACAATTTTCTCCCTGGTTAACTACCCGTAGATTTTCATGGATTGAATTTTCGAATTCCTTCTTATCCTGGCTGATCTTACTATGCTCATGCCTGTACTTCATAATGTTGATGATAAATAAAGATCCAAGTATGATAACGAGGCCGCCTACCTGCAGTAATGAAATCTGTTCATTAGCAAAGAAGATTCCCAGCATTAACGCAACAATGGGATTTACATAGGCATAAGTACTGACCTGCATTGCACTCCGTACTTTCAACAACCACACATACGCGGTAAAGCCTGCAATAGATCCAAAGACTACAAGGTATGATACGGCAAGCCATGCATTGGTTGGCACCGCCTGCCAGTTGAAATTGGTGGTCTCCCCTCTCAAAAAACTCCCTGGTAAGAATACTATACCAGCCAAAAGCATCTGCCATGCTGTGTTCACTGTTGCTGATCCGGTTGTTGATTTATATTTTGACCAGAGTGATCCACCTGCCCATGCAATTGCACCTATAAGAATTACTCCCATACCAATGAGTTCAGCCTGCTCCCCATTTGTGGAGAATGCTTTTGCTAATTTTTCACCAAACAACAAGACTATACCTGCAAAGCCAATGATTAAGCCTGTGATAGTTCCACGGTTATGGAAATTTTCTTTCCATTTTGGCTTGTCAAGAATCAAAAACCAAATTGGTGCCGATGATACAACTATGGCTACCATTGCACTTGGTAAATATTGCTCTACCCAAATCACTGCTCCGGTACCTATAAATAACATCAGGAAGCCACCGATAAATGCGTGTTTAATATCATTTATAATAAATAGTTTTTCACCCCTGATAGCACTCCATAGCATGAGCAGTAAACCAGCTATAAGAAAACGGAGAGCACCGAGTAAAAAAGGTGGAAAACTTTGTACTGCTACCTGGATGAAAAGATAGGTAGATCCCCAAACGAGGTAGACGATTCCGAAAGCTATTATTACCATCAAGGTTGAAACCTTTTTATTTGTACCAGTTGCCATGACCATTATTTTTCCGGGATAATTAATTGTTGCTGTTCTTTCACTGTCTCGAGCACTATTGTAGTTCGGGTTGAAAGTATGTTGGGGATTTTACTGAAACGGTTTCTCATAAGATCCATTAGCGATGCAGAATCAGCGGTACGGATTTTTACGAGATAACAATCTTCGCCCGCGATGTGATGAACTTCCTGTACTTCAGGAATCTTCGCGAGTGCTTTACCCGTAGTGCTGCATCCCAGCCCATCTTCTGCTTTCATAAAAACAAATGCCAGAAGTTTCTGTTGAAGCGGTGTTGGGTTTAACCTGGTGGTGTATTGCAGGATAACTTTTTTCTGCTCGAGTTTTTTTACACGTTCAAGTACAGCAGATGGTGCCATGTTCAATTCCCGTGCGAGGTCAGCATTACTAATGCGTGCATTTTCCTGCATAAGCCTTAGAATGCTTAGATCCGTTTTATCCAGTATTATCTCTGAATGTAATATCATTC